>DUPY01000064.1 GCA_012838065.1 Acholeplasma sp.
CTATAAACGAAAAAAGTCTGTCTAGAAAGCATTTCTCTTCCTTGGACAGACTTTTATCTAAAATAAAACGGCTTTATTAAGCCATTAGTTTAATTTTTTCACTTACTAATCAAAGATAAGTTTGGAGGCTCCAGACGGATTTGAACCGACGATCAGGGTTTTGCAGACCCATGCCTTACCACTTGGCTATGGAGCCTTTTAGCACGCTTCTTTATTATAAATAAAAGTGTGCTAAAAGTCAAACCTTTACGCCGTTTTAATTATTAAATATTTAAATAGTTTTGTAATCTTTCTTTGACAACGTCAAAAGATACCTTATGTTCGATAACATAACGGTTTCTAGGGTGTTCCATACATTCCTTACAACAGCTTCTTAAATACTTGTGTTCTGTTTCTTCACTCATAAGCATTTGCTTGTTACATTCAGGATTTGCACAGTTTACATAACGTTCACATGGTGCACCAGTATAATAGTCTTTTCCAACGACTGTTGGATTTACTCTATTTACTGGTACTGTAATACGTGAATCAAATACATAGAGTGCACCATCCCAGAGTTCACCTTTAACTTTTTCATCTTTACCGTATGTCACGATGCCACCATGTAATTGACCAACATCATTAAACCCTTCACGTTTTAACCAGCCCGAGAATTTTTCACAGCGAATGCCACCTGTACAATACGTTAAAATCTTCTTTCCTTCGAACTTTTCTTTATTCGCTCTAATCCAATTTGGAAGTTCTCTAAATGTCTCGATTTCAGGGCGTATTGCCCCTCTAAAGTGACCTAGATCATATTCGTAGGTGTTTCTTGCGTCAATAACGACAGTATTTGGATCTTTTAAGGCATTGTAAAAGTCTACAGGTTTTAAATATTCACCTGTAATCTCATGTGGATTAACATCTTCTTCTAAGCTAAAGTTTACAAGTTCTTTTTTTACACGCACATGTAGTTTACTAAATGCGTGTCCTTCTGCTTCATCAACTTTAAAAACGATACCTTTAAATAATGGATGATTTTGCATCATATCCATGTATTTTTTTGTATCTTCTTTTAAACCTGATACTGTACCGTTGATACCTTCTTTAGCTACAAAGATTCTTCCTAATAAATTATTTTCTTTACAAAATTCAAAATGTTCGTCTCTAAATGTTTCAACATCTTCAATTGTTGTGTAAAAATAGTATAATAACACTTCATGTGTAAAACTCATATTTTCAACCTTCTTCTTCGTATTAATATTATTTACTATGTAAATGATATATAAAAATAATGGTTTATGCAAAAGATTTGCCTATATGCCTAACTTTTGGCACTCAATAGTTGACACTGCCAAAAGTTAGGTATATAATATGTGTGGTATCGAAAAAAAAGATACTTAAAGGAGTTGAAATACGTGAACTTTACACAAATGGAAGACTATAACAAAGATCCTAATATTTTAGAAAAATTTGGGCGTAATATTGTTGAGGCTGTTAAAGCTGGAAAAGTAGAGCCTGTTATTGGTCGTGAAGATGAAATTCGACGTGTTATTAAAATCTTATCAAGAAAAACAAAAAATAATCCAATTCTTATCGGTGAACCCGGTGTTGGTAAAACGGCGATTGTTGAAGGTTTAGCTCGCCGTATTGTTGATAAAGATGTGCCATCAACATTGCTTAATAAAACGATTTATGAACTTGATATGGCCGCATTAATTGCTGGTGCGAAATTTCGTGGTGAATTTGAAGAACGCCTAAAAGCAGTTTTAAACAAAATTAAAGAATCTGATGGTGAAATTATATTATTCATCGATGAAATTCATACAATCGTCGGTGCTGGCCGTGCCGATGGCGCAATGGATGCTTCTAACATGTTAAAACCTATGCTAGCTCGTGGTGAACTACATTGTGTTGGCGCGACAACTTTAAATGAATATCGATTATACATCGAAAAAGACCGTGCGCTTGAACGTCGCTTCCAAAAAGTACTTGTAGATGAACCTACAGTTGAAGATACCATCAGTATCTTACGTGGTTTAAAACCACGTTTTGAAGCTCATCATGGTGTTCACATTGCAGATAACGCAATCGTATCTGCTGCGTTACTTGCTAATCGATATATCACTGATAGATTTATGCCAGATAAAGCGATTGACTTAGTGGATGAAGCTTGTGCTTCTATTCGTATGGAAATCGATTCCATGCCTGTTGAACTTGATACAGTTACACGTAAACTTATGCAACTAGAAATTGAACGTAATGCTCTATCAAAAGAAACGGATCAAGTAACGAAAGAACGTTTAAGTAAATTAGTTTCTGAGATTGATGAACTTAAAAAAGAGGAAAAATCTTTACGCACACAATGGCAAAAAGAAAAAGAACATTTAAATGAAATTAAAGAAAAACGTAGTCAGTTAGAAACTTTAAAGGAACAATTATCAAATGCCTTAAATGATAATGATTATGCCAAAGCCGCTGAACTACAATACGATAAAATACCTAAACTCGAAAAAGAAATTAATGAAGCTTCTTCTTCAAGTAACGAACATAAACTTTTAACTGAAGTTGTTAGTGAAGAAAGTATCGCTGATATTATTTCTAAATGGACAGGTATTCCACTAGCTAAATTGTTAAGTAGTGACCGTGAAAAATTACTGAACCTTGAAAGTGAACTAAAAAAACGTGTTATCGGTCAAGACCATGCAATCAAACTCGTAAGCGACGCAATCATTCGTCAACGCGCAGGCATTAAAGATGCCAATAGACCTATAGGTTCCTTCTTATTCTTAGGTCCTACAGGTGTTGGTAAAACTGAAGTAGCTAGAGCTTTAGCTGATAACTTATTCGATAGTGAAAACCATATGATTCGTATTGACATGAGTGAGTATATGGAATCCTTCAGTGTCTCTCGTTTAATAGGTGCGCCTCCAGGATATGTTGGATACGATGAAGGTGGCCAATTAACCGAAGCTGTACGTAAGAAACCTTACGCAATCATTTTATTTGACGAAATCGAAAAAGCGCACAAAGAAGTCTTTAACTTACTTCTTCAAATACTTGATGATGGTCGTTTAACCGATAATCAAGGTCGGACAATAGATTTTAAAAATACCATCATTATTATGACTTCAAACTTAGGCTCGCAATATTTGCTTGAAGGTAATGCCGATGCTAAGGATAAAGTTGATCAACTTGTTCATGAAACATTTAAACCTGAGTTTTTAAACCGAATCGATGAAATTGTCGTATTTAATCCACTAGGATTTAAAGTACAAACACAAATCGTAGATAAATTACTTCAAGAATTCAAATATCGCCTTAAACGAGAAAATTATGATATTAATTTTGATGAGTCAATTTCAAGACATGTCATTAAAAACGGATTTGATGAAGCCTTTGGTGCTCGTCCACTTAAACGATATATTCAAAAGAATATTGAAACTTTTATCGCTTATAAAATTGTAGCTAATAGCATTGAACAACGTAAACCTTACACATTAAAGGTTATCGACGAACAACTCGTTATAGAATAAATAAAGGGATACCTAAAATTCATTAGGTATCCCTTTACTTATACGTTACTTTTGGTTTATTGTTAGTTCATACGTTGTTCCACTAGGTTCAGTAAGATTAAATGTTTTTACATCATCTATTTTAATAATCGCCCAGTTTTCTAACTTTTCATCAATAATTTTAATATAAAACTCATCCCCTAAGTTAACTCCATCAATCGTAAGCAAATTAAATTTATAGCCTACTAAGAATTCGTTTCCCCCATATTTTTGTGGATTACGATTAGCAAATTTCGCTACCATTGTATCATCATTTGCACGATATACGGCAAGATATAACGTTTGGATATCATTTCCGCCACCTAGTCTAAAATTTATCCACCCTGAACCACCTAGAATAAAGTTTGATGAGCGAAGCGCGCCAACCTTATTATCATCAGTTTTTGAACCATCAAAGAAATATGTTCCTTCTTTTCGATTATTTGTGTCAATAACAAAAGCATCATTAAATGCATCCGATGAACCATTAATTTCTTCAATTGTCCAACCTGTTAAATCGCCTGTTTCAAATCCACCATTTACAATGTTCATATTGTCGCTAAAAGCATATACATGAACTGTAAATGATTTTTGATCTGCCTTGTTGCCCGCTTTATCGGTTGCATCATAATAAATAGTATATGTACCAGCTTTTGATGGATCAACTGTATCTCCACTTTTTGTATATGTGATGTCAGTATCTACATTATCTGTAACTTTCACACTTGGTTCTACAAACATATCACCTACAAGCATATGTGTTGTACCACCTGTTAGAAAGATAACAGGTTTCGTTGTGTCTAGTACTTCATTTTTAGTACACGCTGCTAAACTAATAAGGCAAATCGTTAATACGAACAAGAGTTTTCTTTTCATAGTTATCCTCCAAATGGTCCGACAGATTCACGCTCTACCATTAAACATTCTAACGTCATGTTAATTAATTTGGCATGACGTTTTTTAATTCTTCTTAAAATTAAAGTCATGGCTTGTTCTGCCATATATTTTCTTGATACTTTCATTGTTGTAATTTTCGGCGTTGATATTTTTGAATATACAACATCGTCAAATCCAATAACTGATATATCTTTTGGTACATTCAAACCCATATCTTGTAGCTTACGAATCAGCAAGTAAGCGATATGGTCATTATTACATAAAAATGCTGAGGGTAGTTCTTTTGGAAGTACAAGTTCAATCATTTGTCCTTTTTCATTTCGATCGTTAACAATTAATACATTTTTGTAGTCCAAATTGTTTTCAATTAACGCTTTTTCAAGGCCTAAATACCGATCAACAATTGAGTTTGTTGATGGAACATTACCAACAAAACCAATTTGTTTATGTTGATGTTTAATTAAATATTTTGCAGCCATATAACCAGCATTAAAGTTATTAGATACGATACTGTCTAATTCTAAATCATCATAATAAAAATCCACACATACAAGTGGCATGTTTAAATTTTTAACAGCCTCAACATAACCTTTTTCAAACTGGCCCAACATCATGACGCCATCCTTGCCATTTAGACTTATATCCAAGTTATGTGCATATTCATCTTCCTTACTAACAATCTTTAGTAGTAAATTCACATTTTTAGTAATCGCGTTTTCATTAAGTCTTTTATACAATGTTTTATAAAAATCTTCCGTCTCTGCTAAGAAAACTTCAGAAACTAATACAACTAAACTATATTGATCGTTTTTTGTATATTTATAGCCAAGTTCCTGTGCCATAAGGCGAACTTTTTCTTTCATTTCAGCAGAAATATCACTGTCATTTTTAAAAACTTTTGACACTGTCATTCTCGAAATATTTAAGCGATCTGCAATATCTTGCATTGAAATTTTCTTTGACATAAACCCTCCATCAATTTAGCTTAATGTGTACCAAACTGTACCAATAAATATGGCAACGGTAACCATATGCGTCCAAAATAAAACATGTGCAACCATCTTATGAGATGTTGATAATTCACTTAAATCATTGTATGCATATATAGATAGACCAACGGTACATAGAATTAAAATTAATGTTAAATAAAACATCACTTGATTTATAAAGATTTGATTTTGAACGACATAATTTCCCATCTTAAAAAAGACGTAAATATTGACAATCAAAAAGACAAACGATACCAAAATAATTTTCAAATTTTTATTTTTCATAGTTTCACTCTCTTAAGTTCTATTGTATCATGATGCCGTTATTTATAAAACCCATTTTAAAATGGGTTTTTAATTTCGATTGTTTGAACTTGTGCATCAGAAACACCGACATATAGAATGGTTTTACCATCCGTAGTAAAATCAAGTGCAGCTGAGAATAAAACATCAACTAAATCGTCACGTTTTGAAGGTCCTGGATTAAAGTTATCACGTACTGCAATAATTTTCATTGGACTTGGCTTTCTATGATTAATATCAACAGTAAAAGTCATCGAATAATAATGACGAACAAAACCTTCACTAAAGTTTGCAATATGTCCTAAAACACCAATTGTGTTTTCATCAAGTAGTATTAAGTGGTTTGCTCCACCCCATTCAGAATCAATAAATTGGTCAAATAGTGGAGCATTATCAATAAACTCTGTTGTAATATCATCGTAGTGATTTGCAATATCAAAGCCAATTTTACCGCGCCCACCTTTTTCACCTTGAGGACGTGTAAACACGGCAATTCGTTTATCTTCTAATTCTAAGAAGCGAACATCTTTCATTCCCATTGGTGCTTTAACCGATGGTTTTAAGTTGTTTAAATCTTTACCTATATAAAACTTTGTATACCAATGCGCTTTGCCATCTTCTATATAAACATAAGTACCACCGATGACATATTCTCCATAAATCATCGTTATGCAAGGATCTTGTAAATCAAGAGGTTTAAGATCTTTACGTATTACAAAATCATCACCTTTTTTTTCAAAAAAGATTGCCTTAGATACTTCGGAGTCACGTTTTTCTACACGTGCGATAATTAATGTCTTTCCCTCATAGACAAATGGTGCTGAAGGATTATAGACGTCGTAACCATCAACGCCAATAAAGTTTAGCGTTTTTGGATTTTTAGGCGGATGCGAATGATTAAATGCTTGGAGTAACTCTTTTATTGTCTGTTTCATCATACACCTCGTTTAAATGGCTCTAGTAATTGATAAAGCTCTTGTAGTTCAATAGTTGCTAAACACACTTTATCATCTGCAGCACCATAGTATATTTTAACAAGATTTTCCTGTAATATTACACCACAAGTGAAGACAACATTACCAAAAAATCCATGTTTTTCATAATCCGTTTCCGGTTTTAAAATTGGTTTGCAAGTTTTATGTGTGATTACTGTTGGATCATCTAAACTTGTTAAAAATGCACCCAATTGATAAACGTATTCTTTAGTTGCTGCATGATATATATGCAACCATCCTTTTGGTGTTTTTATCGATGGTGCACCACCACCTACTCTACCATTTTCCCAACTGTCTTCATTCACAGTTAGTACAAGCTTGTGATTTCCCCAATGCATTAAATCAAACGATTCTGCACTCCACATATTTGGATAACCTATATCACTTGGTACAGGTCGGTGATACATATAATACTTACCGTTAATTTTTTCTGGGAATATTGAAACATCTTTATTGTCTACAGGTAAAATAATACCCTTTCTTTCAAAGGTATTAAAATCCTTAGTTTCAATTAAGCCAACAGCAACACCATGTTTTGATACTGCTGTATATGTAATAAGATATCTTCCATCTATACGGGTTACGCGTGGGTCTTCAATACCCCAAGCTTCCATCTTTCCATGTGGAAAAATCCAAGGTTTATCATCAATTTCAAAATGAATACCATCGCTTGAAATAGCTCTTCTAAAATGTGATAATGACGTTAAATGTTGCACTTTTTTAAACTGATTAGATATTGTTCTAGAATCCCCAAAGTTATACATAGGATCTAAGCGGTCGATTGACATAATTTCTAATTCGTTATGGTCATTTAATACAGGTATGCGAACATGTGTTCCATTTGAGTTCGCGCTTTCTGCGATACGTAACAATAACACTGTTTGATTATTATATATGGTCGCTCCACAGTTAAAACATCCGTCTACTTTTAAGTTTGGATTCGATGGTTTAATATCTTTAATTGTAATGATCGGATTTTCAATTGCTCTTTTCATCTTGCCACCTGTTTTTCTATTTATTATTTGACACGTACCCTTAAGGTCACTTGGTCGTATAAACCACCTTTAGTATATACTTTAATGGTTAATGTCTTACTACCACTAGTTGTTTCGATTTTTAAAGTATTTGTCGTGTATTTTGTTGTAATACCATTAATTACAACTTCATAGTAATCTACTTCATCGACTGCATTCATCGCTGTTGATACTATTAAATTAAACTTTTTGGTTACTTCATCATTATTTTGATGACTTAGAATATTTAATGTTGCGTGATACCCATTAATTACTTTATCTTGAAGTTTAACTTCCTTGTTCGTTTTTATTAGATTTGCGGTATGATCAACTTCCATAATAACAACACTTTCATGTGCTTCAATTTCAATATCAACACTCGTTGTAACATTACTATGGATAATATTATCCGTAACTAAATCGTATATATCAACGCCTAATCCTTGTGAGTCATAAGATACAGTCTTTTTTGTATTGTGGGGATTATATAATAAATACGTTGGGTATAAATCGTTAAAGTAGTCCCCTACACTTAAATCGATTTTTAAAATACCTTCAACATTTGTTTTCTCATATAATGATGCTAACATACCCATTGAAGCACCGGAGTAAAGTGAAAAATCTGTTTTTGCCCAATTATATACCGTTGGGTCTCCACCAAACCATGGTGTTTTTGAACTTCCGGATTTACGAATACCTTCATATGGAAACGTATTGTCTGCAATTTCATTAAAAGCTTGTGTTTCTTCTGCAAACTCACTTATGTACATCGTTTCATTTTCATCTTTAGCATAATCAGCAAAGAAATATCTGGAATTTGAAATTAAATGGTTCAACCATTTACCGATACTAGATGCATATCTCGTATCGTATTTTACGGTTTTCGCGATGATATATGCTGCAGTAAATGTATTCATTGAAAATGCATAACCACCACCATCAGTAATTGAACCCATCAATCCGGATACTTCAAACTCATTATAAGTATCATTCAACATACCCCAACCACCTCTTGGAATTGAACTTCCATTAAATATAGAATCAAACATACGTACTGTATTAAAGTTTGTTCCAAATTCCAAATTATACTTAGCAGCTAAGTACGGTGCATAATATAATAAGATTTCATACATCGGTGATCCGAAGTATTTCGTATCGATATATTCAAGTGCCTGGATTGCCGCTTCCTTATATTTATCATCTTGTGTTAATTGATAGCCATAGTACATTAAAAGCGAAATACCAACCGCACTGTCTGGTTCTCTCCAAATATCGTTACGATATGGCTCCATTGTTACAAAATTGAAGCCTGTGTAATCATATGAACCAAGTTCATGCATCACTTCATGTGCTTGATACCATGATTCAATTGTCTTTAAAGCATTTTCTCTTAACGTTGTTTCATTTTCATATTCTAGTGAAACTTGTGTAAATAATATTGCTGGATAAAGCATGTACCACATGGAAATGTTTCGACTATTTCCACTTGGGTTGTTAATAACTACTTGCTCTTCTTCATTAAAGAAGACATTCAAGGCATCAACAAAATTAAAACCGTTTTGATTTGATTTATCAATTCCAAGTAAGGTCGCGCTTAAAACAGCTGCGATACTTGTCACAGCTTCTTGGCTGCCATCTATACCGTGACGATAGTCACCAGCATAGGCTGCAATCCCAAAGGTATTAAAAGTTTCATCTTGCCAAATGAGTGGGAAAAAAGTACCTGAAATATTAAAGTCAAAAACCATTTCATCATACTTTAAGGCTCTTTCTTTAATATCCATAATGAAATAGTTATTAGGCAGCTCATCTTTAAATTGTTCAATCCGCAAGATGTCCTTTTGGAAGGTTGTTTTTTGGTTATCGCCATTTGAACGGCAAGCTATGGTGCTTATCGAAATAAGCACCACAAGCATAACCATCGTGATCTTTTTGATCATTTTTTAATTAAAAGTCGCCTTGAAATATTGTTAATGAACGTACTTCAACGTTTGCATCTGCAGCGCCAACAGCCCATAACCAGAATACGCCTTCAATTTTACCGCCATAAAGATCAATTAAATCTTCGCCCAGTTGTTCGTTAACATCAACCATCACATATTTATTCCATTTCATGCCATTGTCTTCAACTAAGTATAGACCCCATTCGTGACCTTCAAGTGCTGGATCACTTGGAACAAATTTTAATGTCCACTTAAATAAGTCATTTACTTCTTTAATTTGAACAGCAACATATGTTTGTTTTGTTAAATCAAGTGTAACAACTGGTGATTGAATACCACCCCATGTATCGCCATCAACACGTACTACTGTAAAATCACCAGCAGCATTATACGTCGCAGTACCTTTTGAATCATCATTAGGTGATTGTGTACTACCCCATTCGCCAATTTGTTGAGCTGTAAATTTCTCAACCACTTTTAAACCATCTTGTGACTTACCACAAGCTACTAAAGTAAGCATTGTTACTAAAACAAGTGCAATAGTTAAAATTTTTTTCATATCTCTCTCCTTATATATATTTTTTTATTTTAACCTTTAATACCCGTCATTTTAACGCCCTCAATAAAGTATTTTTGAGCGTACAGTAGGATAGCGATTATCGGAACTAGCGCAATAAAGCTTGCCGCCATGAGAGGACCCCATAAAATTTCGCCCGATAATGAATTAAATGATGCTAACCCTAATTGAATCGTGTACTTAACTGGATCGTTAATATAAATTAACTGTCCGAGTAAATCGTTCCACGTTCCCATAAATGCCCACAAAGCAATCGTAATTAACGCTGGCTTTGCAAGCGGAATAAAAATTCTAACAAAGATTTGAAGATGGTTTGCACCATCAATCAAAGCCGATTCTTCATAATCTTTCGGGAATGTTTCAAAGTACATCTTCAAGAAGAAGATAAATGAAGCACTACCGAAATACGCTGGTAATATAAGTGGTGTATAATTATCTGTTAAGCCAAGTGATGACCAAATAATAAATGTTGGAATCATTGTAACTTCATAAGGTAACATCATGGTTGCTAGTAATATCATAAAGACGACATTTTTACCCTTAAAGTTAAATCTTGCAAATCCGAAAGCTACTGCTGCTGAAATAAAGACTTCCCCAAAGATTTTTAGTATGGCAATTAATACTGTGTTAGCCATGTATCTAAAAATCGGAATAATTTCAAAAGCTCGACGATAATTTGCAACATGAAATCCTTTAGGAAAGAAACTCATGTTAGCTGTAATAATTTCAGACTCGGTTTTAAGTGATGTTGAAACCATCCAAAAAAATGGTAATAGCATGACAATTGAACCTAAAATGAGTAGCACATGTAAGATAACGCCTTTGGTTGCTTGTTTTCTGAAATAGGCCTGTTTTTCTGCCTTTACTGTTTGTGTTGTCATTTGATATCCCCCTATTCCGTATGAACCCAGTACTTACGCGTAATATTAACAATTACGGTAAAGAACATAATAATGATAAAGAGAATCCAAGCTAAGGCAGTTGCATAACCCATCTTATAATGTGCAAATGCTTGTTCATATAAGTGCACCATGTAAAATTCACCTTCACCACCGGCTCCACCTAAAACATAAGCATCGGTAAATTTACGGAATGCTGAGATGATACCAATAATCAAGTTGTAAAAAATGATTGGTGTCATCATCGGAACAGTAATGTAAAATGTTTTTTGCAAGTAATTTGCTCCATCCATATCCGCAGATTCGTATAAGGATGTTGGTACATCTTTTAGTGCAGATAGATACGTTAAGATTCCGCCACCCGCACCCCATAATGACATAATTAAGTAACTTGGTAATACCCATTCTGGGTCGTATAACCAGTTTGGTCCTTTAATACCTATCCAAGATAGTACTAAATTGATTAAACCGTTGTTTGGATCTAATATCCATCGAAAAACGATTGATACTGCAACCCCTGATACAATTGCTGGCATATAGTAAATAATACGGTAGACACCAACCGCTTTAATATTTTTAGAAAGCATTACCGATATGACAAACGATGTAAAGACGACGAGCGGAATCGATATAATTGCGAATCTAAAGGTTATCCAAAGCGAATGCCAAAATTGTTCAGATTTAAAAATTTCTTGATAGTTTGCTAATCCAACCCATCGAATATTCGAGCCAACGATGGACCAGTCGGTAAATCCAATAAATACAGCTGCGATCATTGGAACCAAGGTGAATACGAGTAATCCGATGATCCAAGGTAATACAAAGTAAAATCCAATCTTCTCCCGATTTTTCATTGGTACCTACGCTCCAATTTTAGAACGCATGTTTGCTGCTGCTTTATCAATTAAATCAATATAATCAACTTCTGGATTTTGTAAAATCGGTAAATATAACCCTCGCCATAAGTATAAATCTGATAGTTCCGTCCATTTTTCTGTATAGTTTGCGGATCTTGCATTTGCAAGTGCATGTTCAATCGTTGCAAGTGCCGGTATTTTATCTGGAGCAATTGTTTTTATATTTTCAAGTGTTCCCTTAATAGGTGGGGCAATTTTCCATTCAAAGAATGCCAACGTTAAAGCTTCAAGTGCTTCATAAGCTAAGTCTTTATCTTTAACAGATTGTGACATTACGGTTGATGCAGTCCAGTCAAACGGATTCGATTTACCACTTGGATCTGTCGGTATTGGTGCATACCCTAGTTCAAAACGATCTGCTTCTGGCATTAACGTAATTTTTCTTTCAAAGTCATCTTGAATACCACCCATGTACATCGCAACTTCCTGTTTTTCAAAATATACGTTACGCGCATAGGATATGGTGTTGTATCTAGGAATTAAGTTTTCTCTAAATAACGTTACTAAATTTCCAACACCACGTTTAGTACCCTCACTATCGAGTATTACGGTTTTACCATCAGATGCTAAAATATCGCCGCCACCACTCCAAATGAATGTTTCAATATTTGGATTGCCTTCAATGACTGTTGCATATACGGACTTGCCTCGATATGTTTTTCCTGCAATTTGTCGTGACACTTCAATAAAATCATCCCATGACCAATCATCTGTTTCACTTGGTGGCGTCACACCAAGTTCATTAAACATTGTTTTGTTGTAATACACGATGAATGGGTTTGCAATCCATGGTAGCCCCCAATACTTATCATTAAACAATGCACTTTGAATAACACCTTCATAATAATCGTCAGCATTGAGTACTTCACTTTTTTCCATGTAATCTGTTAAATCAACGATAGCACCTAAGTCTGCATATTTTGAAATAAGTTCTTGGGTTAACCAAAAAAATTCTGGTGCTTTTTTTGCTGCGATTTGTGTTGATAATTTAATGTAATAATCTGAAGGAATTGATAATGTATTAATGACATACTTGCCCTCAGCAGCTTCATTCACTTTATCAACAATTTCATTAAATTCTGATAATTCCGTCCCTGCTGCCCAGGTTGCTATTGTGAATTCGTTTGAAGGCTTTGAGTCACCACACGATACTAAGATTAAAGCCGTTAAGATAACTACAAAAAGTCCTATCGTTTTCTTCATAGCGTTCACCATCCTTTTCATTTGTAACTTTACAATTAACTTTGTAACTATATTTTAATCGCATTTTTGTAAAATGTCAACGCTTTCACGCATAAAAGAGACAAAATAACAAAAAAAGGATGTCGCCATCCTCTTTTTTATCATTTATTTGATTAATTGGTCGATAATTTCTAAACAAATCTTATCGAAGCGTTGAACAACACTTTTTGCTTTTTCAAGTGAGTCTTGTTTTGCACTGTAATAGATTTTTAACTTAGGTTCCGTTCCTGATGGTCTTAATACAATCCAACTATCGTGATTGTATACAAATTTAACCACTTCGCTTTGTGGTAATAAAATTGTATGTTCTTTACCATCTTCATAACGTATTGATTTACTAAAATCAGAGACGCTTGTTAAGTTGTAACCATCAATCTTAAGATGATTTTCCTTGAAGTAAGACATAATCTTATGTATCTTATTTAAACCTTCAACACCTTTTAATGTAATGTTTGTTGTTTCTTCAAAGAAATATCCGAATTTTTGATATATTTCTTCCAAATAATCAACCATTGTTTGATTATTATCTTTTAAGTAATCCGCAATTTCTGCAAGTAAATAAACTGCTTGTACTGCATCCTTATCTCGTACAAAATCACGAACTAAACTACCATAAGACTCTTCACAACCGAAGAGATACACTTCATCTTTTCTTAGTTTTTCTGCCTGTTCACCAATAAACTTAAATCCTGTTAGCGTATGTATTATTGCTTGATTATAATGTTTAGTAATAACATCTATTAGGTTTGTTGTTACAACTGTTGAGAAGACATAACCTTTTTTAGGTAATTTGTTTTGTTTAGAAAGTGTACTTAAAATATAGTAAAGTTCAATAGCTCCTGTTTGATTACCATTAATTAAATGATATTCACCTTGGTGTTTTACTGCTATTCCCAATCTATCAGCATCAGGGTCTGTTACCATCACGATATCCGCATCAATTTCTTTAGCATAAGAAAGTGCTCCTTCATATGCTAACTTATCTTCTGGATTGGAAGATTTTGTAGCGCTAAAGTTTGGATCATTAACCATTTGTGGCATATACGGATAAATTAAATAATTTTGGTTTTTTAAAATTTTGGGTATAATCTTTTGCCCTGTACCATGTAGTGGAGAATATACAATTTTAACTGTTTTCTTCGTTTCTTGTAAACTAATTGCTTGAACGCGTTTGATATACTCTTTTTCTAAATCTTCTTCAATCCAATGTATGTGATTAGATTCAATGCCTTCTATATCAAACATATTATTAATTGCTTCAATTTCCTTAATAACTGTGTTTGCTTCATCTAAGTTGATTTGTGCACCCGTGCTATTGTAAACTTTATATCCGTTATACTCTTTTGGATTGTGTGATGCCGTAATCATAATGCCAGCAGATGCGCTAAAATATCGAACAGCAAAAGATAGCATTGGTGTTGGTTTTAGCTCTTTAAAAATATATGATTTAATCCCCTTACTTGCAAGCACTTTTGCAGATTCAAACGCAAATGTTTTCGAATCTTTTCGATTATCATAAGAAATTGCCACACCATCTAGTAAATTGTTTTTAAGTAAATAGTTTGCAAGACCAAGTGTTGCTTTACGTATGGTAAAGATGTTTACACGATTGGTACCAAGTCCCATGATGCCACGAAGACCACCTGTACCAAACGATAAGTTCTTATAAAAAGCATCTTCCTTTTCTTTTTCGTCTAACTTTGATAATTCATACTTATCCGCTTCTGTAAGCTTATCTGAATTTAACCAAAGTAAATAATTTTCCATATAACTCATATTTTTACCACCTATTTTTAGATTTTCAATAAATTGACAGGCACATGATAATTGTATCATATACCTGTCATTTTTTATATTATTTAAGTACTTTTTATTCTATTGCGCTTGGTGTTGTAACAAACATAAATTGATCAAGATAGAATGAGCCTTTAACAGTTGGATAGTTTAAACCAATTGCATATTCCGTAATATCTAAAGCAGTTTTCCCATTCCCATAATCAGAAATTTTTACAAAAACAAATCCACCTTCTGCACCGATATGTGAAACATCAACTTCTTTACTTCCTTGACTTCCACTCCAATACAACCAAACATGAACTTTTGAAATTTCATCAACTGGTTTGAACCAAAATGCAAAATATTGATAATCATTTGTTAAACCAGTATTATCAAGTGGGTTTTTAGTTTTAACTAAATCCCAACCTGTATTACCTAATTCAGCGTATGAGAATTTGATTGAGGCACCATTTTCATAACCATTATCTGCTGAATATCCAGTGTGAACGTCATCATAATTTTCACCATTATAACGATGTGCATAAGCAGCATTCACACCAGCTTGATCTACATAAGACACATCATCAATCATGAAAATTGGATCAATTTCTTCTACTTCATCACCGATTGTTGGAATAAGTTTAATTTGTTTAAATGTCATGACGTTTGCAGCAGTTGAATTGTTTAAATAACTTTCCCAACCAAAGTGAACTTCAATTGAGTGAACACCGGCAGTTGTAATTTCTAAAACATATTCTAAAACAACAAAGTCTGTAGTTAAGCCAATTTGTTTTCTATTAACAAAACCTTCAACTGCATTTCCTGAAGCATCATGTACAAAACGTACTAAGATGTCACGTGCTGTTTGTGCTTTTGCTTTAATAACAAATTTATAAACACCTTTTCCTAAATTTAAATTCATGTATTTCAATTTAGAGAATGAAGCATACCAACCACTAACACCATTGTATGTAACCGTTAAGATGCCTTCTTCATAAACGCCTGATGACTCAACGCCACCGTCATTATTTACCGCTAATTCTAAACCTAATAAGTCAACTTGAAGAAAAACTCTTCTTTCAGTTAATAGACTTAAGATATACAAAGAAGTCTACGATCTTCACAAGCAATATGACGTTTGATAAATGGCCACAAATATTAGGCAATGATGAGATGATGACAAAAGCCGTTCTTGATCGTATCTTACATCACTCTTACATCTTTAATATAGTAGGACCTTCTTATAGAATTAAAGGTAAACTAAAGCATTCATCTAATAAAACTAAATAAGGAATATTACATGCACACTTTCTTTCTTTTTTAAATTGACATTTACAAACGCTCTTAGCGCAAGAAAGAATATAAGACCTAGTTTTTTCATATATTTCCGCCCTTTTAGTTTAATTTTTCATTTTTTTAACTAAAGTCAAGAAATCGCTTACATTTTATGATATTTTTTATTAAAAATAAAAGAACTTTTTACAGACTTAAAATACTTGTTAATTAAATTTAGCTTTGTTATAATGCATTTGAAACGAGGTTTATATAATTATGAATGATACAATAGTATTTCTAAAGCCAATATTCCAAGAGAGAATTTGGGGTGGAAATCGCCTAAGTAAAATATTTAACTATAATTTAACAAGCGATAAAATCGGAGAATGTTGGGGCATTTCTGCACATAAAAATGGGGATTGTGAAATAACAAACCCCGAATATAGCGGCTATACATTAAGTAAATTATTTGAAGAACGAAAAGATTTATTTAATAACGACCAATCCAAAGAGTTTCCTCTTCTTATTAAACTTTTAGATGCGAACACAAGCTTAAGTGTTCAAGTGCATCCAGACGATGAATATGCGCTTAAGTACGAAAACGATCTAGGAAAAAACGAATGCTGGTATGTATTAGATGCTAATGAAGATGCTTTTGTTATTTATGGTCACATTGCGAAAACAGAAGTTGAATTTAGATCAATGATTGAACAAGGAAAGTGGGATGACCTTTTAATTAAAAAGCATGTTAAAAAGGGTGATTTTATTAACGTGCCAGCTGGTACAATTCATGCACTTGGTGCCGGTTTGTTAATATTAGAGACACAACAATCATCAGACACAACATATCGTTTATACGACTATGATCGCACGGATGACAAGGGGAATAAACGTCAATTACATATTGAAGAATCTATTCGTGTTTCTACAATTCCTCATGTTGAAAAACAAGTACATTTTGATGTTCATACAATGGGGGACAATACATTTACTAAACTTGTCAAAAATGAGTTTTTCATCGTTGAAAAATGGGATATTAAAACTTCTGTAACACTTAATCATAATCTATATCGACTATGTAGTGTTATTGATGGAACTGGTAAAATAAATGGCCTTAAAATCAAAAAAGGTGATCATTTCATTATCACATCTTTATTAAATGAGTTTACACTTGAAGGTGATTTTTCATTAATCACATCTACCGTCGGTTCAATTAAATAACTTGTTAGAATTAGATGGCAAATGCCATCTTTTTTTATATCTTTTTAAATTAAAAAAAGTCACTCAAGTGAGTGACTTTCATAATATTAATTAAAAGATTATAGTAATCCCATTTCTTCTTTAATTGCTGCATGTGCTGCTGCAAGACGTGCAATAGGTACACGGAATGGAGAACATGAAACGTAAGTTAAACCAATCTTATGGCAGAATTCTACTGAGATTGGATCACCACCGTGCTCACCACAAATACCTAATTTAATATTTGGTCTTACTTGCTTACCTAATTTAGCAGCCATATCCATTAATTTACCAACACCTTTGAAGTCGATGTGAGCAAATGGATCGCTTGCATAAATTTTCTTATCATAATAATCGCCTAAGAATTTACCAGCATCGTCACGGCTAAATCCAAATGTCATTTGAGTTAAGTCATTTGTACCAAAGCTGAAGAACTCAGCTTCTTTAGCGATTTCATCAGCTAATAATGCTGCTCTAGGAATTTCAATCATTGTACCAACTAAGTATTTTAATTCAACGCCTGCTTCTTTAATTACTTGGTCTGCTGTAGCAACAACGATTTCTTTAATGTAGTTTAATTCTTTAACTTCACCAACTAAAGGAATCATAATTTCTGGAGTTACACTTAAACCTTCTTTGTTCACATTGATTGCAGCTTCAATTACCGCTCTTGTTTGCATTACTGCAATTTCTGGATAAGTAACTGAAAGTCTTACACCACGGTGACCTAACATTGGGTTTGTTTCATGTAATTCATTAATGATGTTGTTTAATTCAGCAAATGGCATTTTTAATTCTTTAGCTAACGCTTCGATTTCTTTTTCATTTGTAGGTACGAATTCGTGTAGTGGTGGATCTAAGTAACGAACCGTCACTGGGAATCCAGCCATAGCTTTATAAATACCTTCAAAGTCTGCACGTTGTATTGGTAATAATTTAGCTAAAGCTTTTTCTCTAGCTTCTTTAGTTTTTGCAACGATCATTTCACGGATTGCTAAAATACGATCGCTTTCGAAGAACATATGTTCAGTTCTTGTTAAACCGATACCTTGTGCACCAAAGTTTCTAGCAACTTCTGCATCATGTGGGTTATCAGCATTAGCACGTACTTCTAATCTTCTGTATTTATCTGCCCATCCCATTAATGTTCCAAAGTCACCAGATACTGTAGCTTCTTCTGTTTCAACTTTACCAGCATAAACTTTACCAGTTGAACCGTCTAATGAAATCCAGTCGCCTTCTTTATATACAACGCCTTTAACTTCAAATTCGCCTGCTTTTTCGTTTACGTGAACTTCACCAGCTCCGGCAACACAGCATGTACCCATACCACGAGCAACTACGGCAGCGTGTGATGTCATACCACCACGAGCAGTTAAGATACCTTGTGCAAGAATCATACCTTCGATATCTTCAGGTGATGTTTCTTGTCTTACTAAGATTACTGGATCACCAGTTTCTTCGATGAATGCTTTAGCACGAGCAGCAGTAAATACAACGCGTCCTGTAGCTGCACCTGGAGATGCATTTAAACCGGTTGTAATAACTTTAGCTTCTTTCAATGCTTTAGCACTAAATGTTGGGTGTAATAATGAGTCTAATTGAGCTGGCTCAACTTTTAACACGGCTTCTTTTTCTGTTAATACGCCTTCTTTAACTAAGTCAGTGGCAATCTTAACAGCAGCTTGAGCTGTACGTTTACCATTTCTTGTTTGTAAGATATATAATTTGCCACGTTCAATTGTAAATTCCATATCTTGCATATCACGGTAATGTTGTTCTAATTTCTCAGCGATTGCATGGAATTCATCATACAATGCTTTGTTTTCTTCTTCTAAGTGTGCGATTGGAGATGGTGTACGAATACCAGCAACTACGTCTTCACCTTGTGCGTTAACTAAGTACTCACCATATAATTCGTTTCTTCCATCAGCTGGGTTTCTTGAGAATGCAACACCTGTACCGCAATCATCACCCATGTTACCAAACACCATACCTTGAACGTTAACAGCTGTACCCCATTCATAAGGAATGTGGTTTAATCTTCTATAAGTATTAGCACGTGGGTTATCCCATGATCTAAATACTGCTGTAACAGCGGCAATTAATTGTTCTCTTGGATCTTGTGGGAAGTCTTCACCTTTTAATTCTTTGTATTTAGCTAAGAATTGTCCAGTTAGTTCTTTTAAGTCATCACCGTTTAAATCAGTATCTAACTTAGCACCACGTTCTTTTTTCATTGCTTCTAGTAAGTGTTCAAAGTTTTCTTTGTCTACTTCCATAACAACGTCCGCAAACATTTGGATAAATCTACGGTATGAGTCGTATGCAAATCTTTGGTTGTTTGTTAATTCAGCTAAACCAACAACTACTTCGTCATTTAAACCTAAGTTTAAAATTGTATCCATCATACCTGGCATAGATGCTCTAGCACCAGAACGTACAGACACTAAAAGTGGGTTTTTAGGATCACCGAATTTTTTATCGAATTCTTTTTCGATGTTTTCTAATGCTACAAAGATTTGTTCAACAATTTCCGGTGCAATTGTTTTCTTGTCAGCATAATATCTGTTACAAGCTTCAGTCGTAACAGTAAATCCTTGTGGTACTGGCATGCCTAAATTTGTCATTTCAGCTAAGTTCGCACCTTTACCACCAAGAAGGTTTTTCATGTCGGCTTTACCTTCTTTAAATAAATATACGTATTTTGTCATATATTCTATCCTTTCCTTTTTTTATCTAAACTCTCCTAAGAGATTTTTTTCACAATTTTATACAACTCATTTTTCGGTCTAGCTTGGTCTAAGACGTTAGCGAATGGTAAATGTATCATTCTCGAATCTCTCACACCAACACATACACCGTAAATACCATCATTTAATAATTCAATTGCGTATGCACCCATTCTTGAACCTAAAATTCGGTCATCAGGACATGGGTTGCCGCCTCTTTGAATATATCCTAGGACGGTAGCTCTTGAGCTAAATCCAGATTTTTCTGTAATTTCATCTGCAAACTTATGAACATCTAAGATTTTTTCTGTAATGACGATAATTGCGTGTCTACGTCCGTTTTTCTTATGTTCTTTTAAGCGCTCAATAATATCTTCTTTTGGAATTAAATTTTCTGGTGTAATAATAAATTCTGCACCACCACAAATTCCCGAAACTAACGCTAAGTCACCGCAGTTTCTTCCCATGACTTCAACAATTGAACAACGTTGATGTGATGTTGACGTATCTCTTAATTTATCAAGTGCATCAACAACTGTTTCAACAGCTGTTTGAAACCCAATCGTATAATCTGTTCCAGCAATGTCATTATCAATCGTACCAGGTAAAGCTACACACTTTATACCTAATTTAGAAAGCGCCATCGCCCCTCTGTAAGTTCCATCTCCGCCAATAACGATTAACGCTTCAATACCTTTTTCTTTTAAGTTTTCAACTGCACGTTTTTGAACATCCAAATCCTTAAATTCAGGGACACGTGCTGTTCCTAAAAATGTACCACCTTTCGAAAGCATTCCTGAAACACTCTCGTGGTCTAATCGTACAAAATTACTATCTAAAATCCCTTGATATCCATCTTTTATCCCATAGACTTCATGGCCATATAAGATGCCAGAACGGACAACCGCGCGAATGGCAGCATTCATTCCTGGCGCGTCTCCGCCAGAAGTCAATACACCTATTTTCATTGCACATTACCTCTTTTGATTTCCGCATATAATTATACCACATTTTTTCATCATTAACAAAATGTATAACATAATAAACAAGAAAACGCTTACTTGTATTTATAAGATAAACATTTCATGAAAGTATGTTAAAATATATGTGGAAAAAATTATGTAAGGAATGGTGAAATATGAGCAAATTAGTAGGTGCTGCTTTACTTGGACAATCTGGCGGTCCAACAAGCGTTATCAACGCTAGTGCAGCTGGTGTTTTTATTGAAGCACTAGGCCAAGAAAATATTACAAATGTCTATGGAGCAATCCATGGAATTAAAGGTATCTTGAACGAAGATTTTTATGACATCGGACAAGAAGATATGGATGAATTATTAAGATTAAAAAACACACCATCTTCTGCAATCGGTTCAGTTCGTTTCAAGTTAAAAGATCCAAATGTTGATTCAAGTGAATACGAAAGATTACTTGAAGTATTCCAAAAATATAATATTCGTTACTTCTTCTATAACGGTGGTAACGACTCAATGGATACTTGCAACAAAATCTCAAAATTCTTTAAAGATCACGATTTTGAATGCCGTGTAATTGGTGTTCCAAAAACAATCGACAACGATTTAAACGTTACAGACCACTCTCCAGGATATGGTAGTGCAGCAAAATATGTTGCAACTTCATTAATGGAGTTATATCATGACGCTACAGTATATGATACAAAAATGATTACTGTTGTAGAAATCATGGGTAGAAATGCTGGTTGGTTAACAGCAGCTTCTGCTTTAGCTCAATCAAAAGGTCAAGGTCCAGATTTAATTTATCTACCTGAGTTACCATTTGATTTAGACGACTTCTACACACAAGTTCTTGATGTCTTAAATACTAAAGGTAAAGTTATTGTAGCCGTATCTGAAGGTATCAAAACTAAAGAAGGTAAATATATTCCAGAAATATATACAGACTTAAAGAGAGACGCATTTGGTCATGCTCAATTAGGTGGTACTGCTCAAGTATTAGCTCAAGAATTAGAAAGACGTACAAATGTTAAAGTACGTGCGATTGAATTCAGTTTATTACAAAGATCAGCTGCTCACTTAGCTTCAAAAGTTGACGTTGAGGAAGCATTCAACGCAGGTAAAGAAGCTGTTAAAGCTGCAATCTCAGGAAAAACAGATTTCATGGTTGGTTTCAAACGCTTATCAAGCAAACCATATCAAATGGAATATGTATTAATTCCACTAGATGAAGCTGCCAATACAGAACAAAAAGTTCCACTAGAATGGATCTTACCTCATGGTAAAGGTATGACTCAAGAATATATCGACTATGCATTACCATTAATTCAAGGTGATTGCAAAGCTGAACTTGAAGATGGTCTACCAAGATTCGCGAAACTTAAAAAAGTTCGTGTAACAAAAAAATAAGTATATAAACAAAATGCATCCATTAGTTGGGTGCATTTTTTTCTTTTATGAACTTTGTTAAATATACAATACCCAGGGCTAACATATAACCACAGTAATCAATAAAGATATCCAGAGTTGCCATGTTTCTACCTGGTACAAAAAATTGAATACTTTCATCGATAAAGGCAACAACAATTCCAAGATGTAAAATATATTTTCTATTGAATTTAAAGTGCTCAGCATACATGACTGAAAGTCCTAAAAGAAAAAATTCTGTAAAATGTGCAAGTTTTCGAATAAATACACTAACACGACTTGGCTCATAGTTCGCTTTTAATGCATCAAGTATGTTTGACAATATTTTAGTAAAAAAGCCACTTTGTTCACTTGAAACATTTGAAGGAAGTATAGAGTTGATCCATATAAATAAAATGACAATGATAACTATTATATAGCGCTTATTTAATTTGTTTGTATTCATTATTTTTATATCGCATGCCATTTTCTCGATACTCTAATGCGTTTTTTCGAATGGATGCTATTTCAGTTTCTGTTAAATTACGAACAAATTTTGCAGGGCGCCCCATAATAAGTGCGTTACTAGGAAATTCTTTATTTTGTGTTACAAGTGATCCAGCACCTATAATGGTGTTTTCTTTAATAACTGCTCCGTTTAGAATCGTTGTTCCCATACCTACAAGTACGTTATCTTCAATTGTACAACCATGAATGATGGAACTATGACCAATGGTTACATATTCCCCAATTTTTGTTTCATGGTTATGGTCAACATGGACAACACTATTATCTTGAATGTTTGTGTTTTTCCCAATACTTATTGGTGCAAGGTCACCACGTATACTTACATTGAACCATATATTGACCCCTTCGCTTAATTTCACATCACCATAGACACTTGCTGTGTTTGCTATAAATACATCTTTCATACACAAATCATCCTTTCAATATTTTGTCTCTTAATCGTTTATAACCGACCAAATCACTTGCAATATCTAAACGCATTTTTTGGTTAATACGTTCTGCTTCTTTATAGATGTTGTTAAAAATATTGGTCATAACATCCTTTAGTTTTTTATCAACGTCTTCTTTTGTCCATTGTTGTTTAAGCTTATTTTGAACCATTTCAAAATATGAAACGCTGACACCTCCAGCATTTGCAGCTTTACCAGGTATAAAGATAACACCTTGGTCAATAACATAATCGCTTGCTTCTTTTGTAAGTGGCATGTTAGCTCCTTCAAAAATACCAATAATACCATGATCCACTAACTTTTTGGCATCAACTAATTGAACTTCATTTTGCGTAGCAGAAGGTAAAGCGATATCCGCTTTAAAGTTCCATATATGTTTTGAATCAGCACTGAAAAAAGTTTGTGGATACTTATCTAAATACGCATGAATACGTTTATCTTTCGTCTTTATTTCATCAACATACGAAACATCTAAACCTTGATTATTATAAATTACACCCGAACTATCTGACATGGCAACAACCATGCCACCAAGTTCACACACTTTGTATGCAGCATGTATGGCAACATTTCCACTACCAGATATTAAAACTTTCTTACGTTTAAAATCCGTATTTTTATAATGTTTAAGTGCACTTTCAGCAATATATACTAAACCATAACCTGTCGCCTCTGGTCGCAATATACTGCCACCTTCGCTAATTGGTTTTCCTGTAAACACACCAGGGTCATCACCTTTTAGTTTTCTATAAGCATCATACATGTAACCGATCAGTTTATTCGATACACCAATATCACCAGCAGGAACATCATAGTCATGACCTAAATATGGAGCTAAACTTTCCATGTACTTATAGCAAAATCTTCTTAATTCATCATCACTTTTATGTTTTGGGTCAAAATCAGAACCTCCTTTAGCACCACCTAAAGGTAGACCCGTAATAGCATTTTTTAGTGATTGCTCAAAAGCAAGAGATCTTAATATATCTAAATTTACAGTTGGATGAAATCTTAGTCCACCCTTATATGGTCCAAGTAGTTTACTATGTTGAACACGATAACCTTTATTCTTAACTATTTTGCCTTTATCGTTTTCCCAAAAAACATCAAATTCAACAACATTTTCAGCTTCAATTAATTGCTCAATGACATGGTAATCATTATCAACATCAATGTATTGATTAACCAAATCTAGAAAATTAAAAACAGTTTTTGAATATAGTTTTTGACTTCGATATTTTTTTAAGAACTCCTTCTTTATTTTGTCTATATTGTGCATAACATCACCTTCTTATTCATTTATTATACCAAAATCATAGAGAATATAAAAACGCTGATCCAATAAAAAAAGCCCATAAGGGCTTTAATTTTAGACAGCTAAATCTTTTGGTTCGCTATTTAAAACATCAAAATCTAACTCTTTTTCGCTTTTAGCTACGAGCATACCAGCAACACCAACACCTGTTACATTGATCATTGTACGGCCCATATCGATTAAAGGATCTACGGCAATAATTAATGCGATACCTTCGATAGGCAAACCCAGTGATGATAACACAACAGCAGCAGCAATCGTAGCAATCCCTGGAACACCAGCAATACCAATGGCTGAAACAGTCGTAATAACAAGTAGTAAAATAAATTCTATAACACCAAGTTCAATACCATATGCGTTTGCAGTAAGTACTGCAACAACAGCTGGGAAAATACCACCACATGCATTCATACCGATGTTTGCACCAATTGGTCCAACAAAGTTTGCAACACGTTCAGATACACCCGCACGTTCATGTAAAGATTTTATCGTTACAGGTAATGTACCATAGCTGCTTTGTGATGTAAATGCAAGCGCCATAGCTGGTGAGAATTTTTGTAAAAATTTAATTGGTGAAATACCGTGTAATTTAAGTGTTAACATTTGTATAAATACAAAGTGGAATAACATAGCAGCATACATAATACCAATATATAAGCCAAGTTGTTTTAATGTTTCAAAATTACTGCGACCAACAGCATAAGCCATGAATGTAAATACTGCGTATGGTGTTAATTTAATAACCATTTTTGTAACTCTAACAATAATTGTGTTTAATGAATTATTAAACTCAACAAATAAAGCGGTGCGTTCTGGATGACGTTTGTTTTCAACAATAATAGCAACTGAAACAAATAAACCAAACACGATAACTGGAATAACTAAGGAACCACCAAGTGCTGAAACAATGTTATTTGGGAAAAATCCTAAAATAACGTCTTCGATTGGTTGAATCACGCGTGTGTAATCTGTTGGCCCTGTACTAAATTTGCTTCCTAATTCAGGTATCCAAGCAAATACAAAACCTATTGCTGCACCTATTGTTGTCGTTATTAATAACCAGAACAATGTTTTTAATCCAATGGTTTTTAATTTATCTGTACTTTCAAGTGATGTAAAACTTTTAATCACCGAAGTTAATACAAGTGGCACAACCACCATTTGAATAAGTTTTAAGTACACTTGACCAATCGGTCTAATGGTTGCAATAATGGTTGTCTCACTACCATTAATCATCGTTTTTGTTGTACCAAGTGTTAATCCGACAATAATACCTAAAGTCATACCAATAATGACTCTTAATCCAAATTTTAATTTTTTCTTTCCAGTATAATAAATAAGCGCTACAACAAGTAACGTTACTAAATAAAGTATACCCTTTTGCCAAGTATCTATTTTATAATTTTGAAACATTATATGTCCCTCTTTCTTCTTTTTAATTTCACGTATACTTATTATAGCAACACCAACTATTTTCTTAGCGAAAAATGCTTATGTAAACATTTTCTAAAACTAATACATAAAAAAACTGTCCGTTTGGACAGTTTTATATAATGTTTATTAACTTACGTATGGTCGATCGTCTTCTTGTTTATCAACAATTGGTTGGTCTTCTTTACGTTTATCTTTTCGAACATCATCGGATTTACCTTCGTTAAGCTTTTTAGAATGCTCACGATAAATCTTGTAATTTCCAAAACCACTGCTTCCTAAATAAACAGAACCAATGAATGAAATAATTGTTAAGAGTAACGCTACCGTTCCATGATCAAATTCTTTTAATACAATAATCATAGAACCTAATGTGATGGAGACAATATGCGCGATAAACTTTGGAATTTCTGTTTTTTCTTCAAAGAACACAGTTGAAGTGAAAAATACTAAACCGCGAACATAAAATACAAATGCTAAACCGTATTTATAGACTTGGCCCCAACCTTTACTTAAGTCTTGGTCGGATGCTACTGCATAAATAAGTAAGGCACCAATAATAACACCAAAGATAATTTCAATTAAATTGATGGTGCGTAACACTTCTTTATTTAAAGTTTTCATTAATGGATAAACTCTAAACAATGAGAATACGACAATTGCGATTCCGGTAACTAAGTAAACAATTTGTTTTTCAAATATGAAATAAATACCTACTGCTAATAAAATAGCCGCTAGAATAAATTGTAACAAGAACGCATAACTATATTTTCCTTTGAACATAAGAAAACCTCCATCTTTAGTCAATATTTTATATCAATTTTTTGAAATATGCAAACATTGAAACATATTATATCATTTAACATGATAAAATAGTGCATATTAGGAGACTAACTATTAGAAGTCAAGCATAAAAGCTTATTTAATACTAAAAGACCTCCATAGGAAGCCTGAATGCTATAAATTAGATTTCAAGTAGCTACTTCTTGATTCTAATTATTTGATTTCTCTATCGTCAAAAACAATGTGATTGTATTCGATATGGTA
>DUPY01000065.1 GCA_012838065.1 Acholeplasma sp.
ATCCAATATAATAAGCAATAAATGTTAATAGACCAATCATAATACCTTGCCATGCAATCGTTTTACCAAGACCATCGGCAAAAATTGATTTTGTTGCATCACGTGGCATTTGTTGCATAATGTTTGGTTCCTTTGACTCTAAGCCAAGTGCTATCGCCATGAGTGAGTCTGTAACTAAGTTTACCCATAAAATTTGAACAGCAATTAAAATATGTACAGTACCTTCAACAGGGTTACCGTTTGCGTCAGCAACTTTAAATATGAATAAGCCAACCGTAACACCCAAGAACATTGAAACAATTTCACCAATATTACAACTTAGTAAGAAGTGAATTGCTTTTTTTATGTTTGCAAAGATACCACGTCCTTCACCGACAGCATTAACGATTGTTGCAAAGTTGTCATCTGTTAGTACCATATCTGCGGCACCTTTGGCAACTTCAGTACCAGTAATACCCATTGCAATACCAATATCTGCTTGCTTGATTGATGGGGCGTCATTAACACCATCACCGGTCATAGCTACAACACGCTTTGTCTCTCGCCATGCTTTTACAATACGAACTTTATTTTCAGGACTAACACGTGCATACACGCGAATATGTTCCAGTTTTTCTTTAAACTCTTCATCTGACATTTGATCAAGTTCTCGACCAGTAATAGCTAAATCTTCGTTATCCGATAGAATATTTAAATTTTTGGCAATCGCAATTGCAGTATTTTTATGGTCACCGGTAATCATAATTGTCTTAATTCCTGCTTGATAGCAAAGAGCAATTGCATCTTTAGCTTCAGGTCTTTCAGGATCAATCATACCGACTAAACCAAGTAATGTAACATTTGATTCTAAATCTTCAAAACTCAATTGCTTTAATGGTTTATCTGTAGTAATTTCTTTATATGCAACCGCAAGTACACGTAATGCCTCATTTGACATTGATTCATTGGCATCAATAAATTTTTGAACTTCAGAAGTCGTAGCACTTAATATGTTGTTATCTAAAACTATATGTTTAGCACGACTAAACAATACGTCTGGCGCACCCTTTATAACCGCATAAAGTTTACCATCAATCTTATGAACAGTTGTCATAAGCTTTCTTTCTGAGTCAAATGGTAATTCGTATAATCTTGGGAAATTTTCGGTAATAGAAATTGGATTTTGTTTTAAAGCAATTGCTAAATCAACAAATGCTAACTCGGTTGGATCGCCGAATTTAACAAAATTTGAGCCCTCAAGTTGAACTTTCGTGTCATTAACTAAAACACCGTATTCAACCAATTTTTTAGCATTTGCTGAATAAGTTAGGTCACTAACAGTTTGAATTTTACTGTCGACATAAACTTTTTGAACTGTCATAACGTTTTGTGTTAGTGTACCGGTTTTATCACTACAAATAATAGAAGTAGAACCGAGTGTTTCTACAGCTGGTAACGTACGCATAATCGCACGTTGTTTAACTAAGTTTTGCATACCGAGTGATAATACAACTGTAATAATTGCTGGTAAACCTTCAGGAATAGCAGCAACCGCAAGACTTACCGCGAATAAGATTGCACCAATCCAATCTGGTGTTTGACCAGCAAGAAATGATGTAACAATTTCAATAACAAATATAAATCCAGTAATTGATAGCGCAATTAACGCTAAAATCTTACCTAATTGTGCGATGCTTTTTTGAAGTGGGGTTTCAACAGATTCAGCTTCAGAAAGCATTGTAGCAATTTTACCGATTTCTGTTTGCATGCCTGTTGCAATAACAACAGCTTTTCCGCGACCATACGTAACAACTGTACTCATATAAGCTGAGTTAATGCGATCTCCTAATGCAACATCTTCAGCTTCTAGGACAACATCTTCCTTTTCAACAGGTACAGCTTCACCTGTTAATGCGGATTCATCAATTTTTAAATTGATAGATTCAATGATTCGTACATCGGCAGGTACATAGTCTCCTGCTTGAAGTTTTACAATATCACCGATGACAATTTCTTTAACATCAATGACTTTTTCAATACCATCACGAATAACCGTTACGTGAGGAGAAGACATCGCTTTAATTGAATCTAATGCTTTTTCAGCTTTTGCTTCTTGTGCGACACCTAAAATCGCATTAACGATAACAATTGCGATAATGAGCAAACCTTCTGCAACACTTTCAGTAAACATTGAAAGAATCGATGCACCAATTAAAATAATAATCATAAAATCTTTTAATTGGTCGATGAAGCGTAAAATAAGTGGTCTTTTTTTAGGTTCATCTAGCCTATTCAAGCCGAATTTTTGTTGTTTTTCTAAAACAACATCATGACTTAGACCTTTGTCTAAATCCGTCTGGTAAACTTTTACAAGTTCCTCTGACGATAAATGAAAATATTTCTTTTCCATAATTCCTCCTTAGCGTTCTTAAAAGAAAAGAGACTTTCAAGACGCATTCTTATAGTCTTGAAGGTCTCGTTATACAAGTCAAACTTGAAATTAACCGGGACAATGCCGTATTGACGATTAATTTAGAGAAACTACTCCCCTTCTTTGGTTATTGTAACATAAGTTTACTACATTTTCAATAATTTAAGTGTGTAATAATAAGTGAATCAAAAGTGATTTATTGACTTTTCATTAAAATAAAGTATAATTATATTATAATAAACATATGGAGGTTTCTAAATATAGAAATGGAAGACGGCAGTAGTAGGTTTGAAGATCCAACGGAACTGAATCACTTAATAAAACAATTAGGTGCTTTTTTTGGTGCTTTTTTTGTATATATAACGAGGTGATTCTATGTTGGTAAATATCATATTAATTTTTGTTTTTATATTTTTGAACGCAATTTTCGCTTCAAGTGAAGCAGCATTAATTGCTGTTAATGACGTAAAAGTTGAAAGTGATAGTAATAATGGCAACAAGAAAGCAACGAAAGTTTTACGATTTATTAAAAAACCAACGGTATTTTTATCAGCAATTCAAATTGGTATTACAATGATTGGTTTCTTAAATGGTAGTGTGGCAAGTGAAGCTTTCACACCATTAATTATTGGCTGGTTATCTGGATTTATAGAAGGTGTTGAAAACTCTGCCTTAGCAGCAACACTTGTTCAACTTTTTGTTACATTAGTACTTACATATTTCCAAGTTGTATTTGGTGAGCTTGTTCCAAAGAAATTAGCACTTAAAAAACCGGAAGCTATTATTTATAATACGGTCGGTATGTTGACAGTATTAGTTAATGCTATGCGTCCGCTCGTTTGGTTATTAACAAAATCAGCAAATGGTGTTAGTCGTTTGCTTGGCATAAATCCAAATGATGGTGAAGAGACAATGACTGAAGAAGAAATTCGTATGATTGTTGCATCGAGCGGTCAAAAAGGCGTTTTAGATAAACGCGAGAGTAAAATGATTGAAAACATTTTAGACTTTGATGATACAGAAGTATCTAGTATCATGACACATCGTACTGAAGTTTCTGCATTAGATGCTAATTCAACGAAAGAACAAGTTTTTGAGTTTGTTAAAAATGAACAATTTACGAGATTTCCTGTATACAAGGACAGTATTGACCACATAGTAGGTATTTTACATGTTAAAGATTTAATTAAATACATGATGGATCCAAACCAAACATTTAATTTAAAAAATTTATTAAGAAAACCATATTTCATACCAGATTCAAAGAAAACAAGTGAGTTATTTAGAGAGTTACAACAAGCAAAAGCCTATATTGCTATCGTCTTAGATGAATACGGTGGAACAGCGGGTATTGTTACTATCGAAGACTTATTGGAAGAAATCGTTGGTAATATCTTTGATGAATATGATGAAATAGATGAAGAAATTAAAGAAGTTGGTCCTGGTGTATTTGAAATAGATGGTTTAGTCAATATAGATGATGTCGAAGACATTGTTAAAGCAGGTTTACCAACCGATGATTATGACACATTAAGTGGATTTATTTTAGGACAATTAGGACGTTTTCCTAATAAAGGAGAACATGTTGAAATCGATTATAAAAATTATCGTTTTGAAGTATTAGAATACACAGATAATGTTATTGAAAAAATTAAGATAACTAAGATATTTGATGATTCAAAAGAGGAAACAATAGATGAAGATTGAGATATTAATACCCGTTATTTTAGCATTATTGATTTTATCTTTTATGTTTAAAATGATTGACAAAGCATATACTGAAGTTAATAAATCAAAATTAAAGCAGCTTGCAGCTGCTAATCGTAAAAACGCAAAAAAAGTATTGGACATTGCAGAAAATATTAACCAACATCAATCGATGTTTTTAGTCGGTAGTACGATTAGTAATATTACAATAGCGGTATTGCTTGCTGATACACTAAATAACGAGTTAGATAATGTTGGTATATTCATTTCATTAATTATATCGCTTGTCCTTGTTATTTTATTTGGTGTAATTACACCAAACATGATCGGTATTAAGCGTTCTGAAGAAGCAACTCTTAAAACATTATGGTTTGTTCAGTTATTTAATGTTGTCTTATTTCCTATCATTTTTATTGTAAAAGGTTATCAAGTTATTTTACAAAAAGTTTTTAAACTAAAAGAAACATCAACATTCACTGAAGATGAACTATTAGATATTGTTGAAGAAGCCGAATCCGAAGGCAGTATTAATGAAAACGAAAGTAATCTAATTCGAAGTGTCTTCGACTTTGATGAACTTAAAGTTGAAGATATATTTACACCAAGAGTCCACGTGGTAGCTGTAAGTAAATCAAGTACGAATAATGAAATTACAAAAGCTTTTAAAAAATCAGGATATTCAAGACTTCCAGTTTATGAAAACAACATAGACCATATTGTTGGAATTATTAACCATAAAGATTTTTATAATGAAGTTGTATTAGGTAAAGCAAAATTAGAAGATATAATTAAGCCTTCTGTTGTTGTGACTGAATACATGAAAGTATCAGATTTACTTGCCTTGCTTAAATCTAACAAAGCACACATGGCAATTGTAAATGATGAATACGGTGGAACACTCGGTGTTGTTACAATGGAAGATATCCTAGAAGAACTTGTCGGTGATATTTGGGATGAACACGATGAAATTGTTGAACAAATGACAAAAATTTCAGATAAAGTATACAAAGTAAAAGGTAATGCTAAAATTGAAGATTTATTTGAAGAACTTGAATTAGAATATGAAGTTGATCACACAACACTAAATGGTTTTTTATTAGAACTGTTTGGCTATATACCTAAAAAAGGTGAAGCTATTACATATGAAAATCTAGAATTTAAAATTCTTGTTGCAGATCATAAACAAGTCATTGAAGCAGAAGTTACTGTAATTGAACAATAAAAGGGCACTTGCCCTTTTTTCTTTAATATCGTAAAAATAAATAACAAAAAAGGCTCATCATGAGCCTTTTTCGTTTCCCGAACAGAAAGGAGAAAAGTACTAATTATTTTTTAATTAAAGCGATTGCTGCTTTAGTTAATGCAGTGTAGCCACCGTCTTTAATTGATACTCCAGTAACATTATCGATGAAACCATCTTTAGTTGTAACAGCTTCTGGACCTTTTTCTAACATAAATGCTTCTAAAGCTTCAGCTTGTTCGAACCATTCTTTACCAATTTTACTAACTGGTTTCATGTTGTAATCATATTTTAATTCTTTTTTAGTTTTAGCTTTCCAAGTAAATTTAACTGTATCGTTAGCAGTTGATTTATCTGATTGTAAGCAGTCTAAGAAAATTTCAGTAACTTTACCTTTGTTATCAGTAGTAACAATTGACCAAGTAACTTGTGGGCCTTTAGCACTAGTATAACCTAATTCAAATGCTAAGAATTTGTTAGCTTTTGCGTTTGCTAAAGCTTCTTTAGCTAGTTTAGTGTATCCACCATCTTTTACTGAAACACCAGTAACATTATCGATATAACCATCTTTAGTTGTAACAGCTTCTGGACCTTTTTCTAACATAAATGCTTCTAAAGCTTCAGCTTGTTCAAACCATTCTTTGCCAATTTCACTAACTGGTTTCATGTTGTAATCGAATTTTAATTCTTTTTTAGATTTTGCATTCCAAACAAATTCGCCAGCTTCGTTTACTAATGCCTGTTTAGCATCAATAAAGTATTTAGTAACTTTACCTTTTTCAATTGTAACTGTTACCCATGTGATCATAGGGACTTCTCTGTTGTATGATACTTCAAAAGCAGTAAATTCTCCATCTACTTTGTATTCTTTGTTACCACAAGCGACAATAGTCAAACTCATCACAGCAACAAAAATAAGTGCGATAATTTTTTTTCATTATTAAATTCCTCCTAAGAATTGTTTTTTGTTACCTATATTATAATATAATATCAAGTAATATGCAACGTAAAATCAAAATAGTTTTCATGAAAACGTTTTATTATTTTCATTATGCAAGATACACGAAAAAAAGCGTTTAATGGTTTATTTTATAACTAAAAAATGATAGAATATTAATGCTATATTGGATGAGGTATATATGAACAATTTTAATGAAAGACAAAAGAAAATAAGAAACTTTTCAATTATCGCTCATATCGATCATGGTAAATCTACATTAGCTGATCGTCTACTACAAGCTACGAACACTGTAGCCGATAGAGAAATGAAGGAACAGCTATTAGATTCCATGGATTTAGAAAGAGAACGCGGTATTACAATTAAATTAAATGCTGTGCAAATGCAATATCTATCAAATGATGGGAATGAATATATCATGCACTTAATCGATACTCCAGGTCATGTTGACTTCACATATGAAGTATCGAGATCGCTTGCAGCATGTGAAGGTGCGATTTTAGTCGTCGATGCTGCTCAAGGTATTGAAGCACAAACACTCGCAAACGTTTATCTTGCGATTGACAATGATTTAGAGATTATTCCTGTTATTAATAAAATCGATTTGCCAAGTGCAGATCCAAAAAAAGTTAAAGAAGAAATAGAAAATGTCATTGGCATTGACGCAAGTCACGCAATTTTAGCATCCGCTAAAGAAGGCATTGGTATTCGAGAAATACTAGAAGAAGTTATTAAGCAAGTGCCTGCACCAAATGGTGATGAGAATGCACCGCTTCAAGCGCTAATTTTTGACTCTGTTTATGACGCTTATAAAGGTGTTATTCCTTCAATTAGAGTTGTGAATGGGACGATAAAAAAAGGCGATCGTATTAGACTAATGGCTTCAAAAGCAGAGTATGAAGTTATAGAAGTGGGTATTTACACACCTAAAATGACAAAACGTGATGTGCTTGGACCAGGTGATGTTGGTTACTTAACCGCATCTATTAAGAGTATAGATAAAGTTAATGTTGGGGATACAATTACATTAGCTGAAAGACAAGCGATAGAACCACTACCAGGTTATCGTAAGATGAACTCTGTTGTATTTTGTGGATTGTATCCAATTGATAGTTCAAAATATAATGATTTAAAGGAAGCACTTGAAAAATTAAAATTAAATGATGCTTCACTTGTTTACGAACCAGAAACATCTCAAGCGCTTGGCTTTGGATTTAGAACGGGCTTTCTTGGTTTATTACATATGGAAATTATCCAAGAACGTATTCACCGTGAATTTAACATCGAACTTATTGCTACAGCGCCATCGGTTATATATAAGGTATATTTAACCGATGGGTCTATGATTTATGTTGATAACCCGTCAACATTACCACCGCAACAAAGAATTGAATATATTGAAGAACCATATGTTACTGCAACCATTATGTCACCAAAAGATTATGTGGGTGCAATTATGGATATTTGTCAGAAAAAACGTGGAATTTTTGGCGATATGAAATATGTAGATGCAAACCGTGTAACGATTACTTATGAGTTGCCACTATCAGAAATCGTATATGATTTCTTTGATAAATTGAAATCTACAACTAAAGGTTATGCGTCATTTGACTATGAATTAAGTAATTATAAACGCTCAAGCTTACAAAAGATGGACATCTTGTTAAATGGTGAAGTCGTAGACGCATTATCATTAATCGTCCATAAAGACTTTGCGTATAACAGAGGTCGAGCAATTTGCGAGAAAATGGTTGAGTTAATTCCAAGACAAATGTTTGAAATACCCGTGCAAGCTGCATTAGGTAGCAAAATTATTGCACGTTCAACAATCAAAGCGATGCGAAAAGATGTTTTGGCTAAATGTTATGGCGGCGATATTTCTCGTAAGAAGAAATTGTTACAAAAACAAAAAGAAGGTAAAAAGAAAATGAAGTCTGTTGGTAGAGTTGATGTACCTCAAGAGGCATTCATGGCGATTTTATCAAACAGCGATGATTGATTTTAATAAATCAATCGTTTTTGTTTTTTATCGATTCAAAATTAGTTGTATAATAAAGGTGGTGATTGCATGAAAGGTCTGTACGTTCATATTCCATTTTGCGAGTACATATGTCATTATTGTGACTTTGTTAAACGTGTACCAACAAATGATGAAATGGTTGATAGTTATTTGGTTTCATTAAGAAATGAGATCAATAGCTATAGAAAACATTTTGATACAATTGAAACGATTTATATTGGTGGTGGAACACCCGGCATGCTTAAGCCACATCAACTTACATATTTGCTTGAAAGCTTAGTGCATATACACCCGGTCGAATATACAATTGAAGTTAACCCAGAAAGTTATACACATGAAAAAGGTATGATTTTTAAGAAATATGGTATTAATAGAGTAAGTATCGGTGTACAGTCATTTAATAAAAATTTGCTTGCATATATGAATCGAAAACATACAAATGACGAAGTGTTTGAAGTCGTTCGAAGCTTAAAGGAATTAGAAATACCTTATTTAAGTGTAGATTTAATTTATGCAGTACCAAACCAAACTGTTGAAGATTTAAAACGAGACTTGAATTTTATTAAACAGTTAGATATTACACATGTATCGTGTTATTCATTGATATTAGAAGAAAAAACTTTTTTCTATCATCAATATTTAAGAGGGAAATTTCATAAAGTCGAAGAAGATGTTGAAGCTCAAATGTTTCAAATTACTATCGATGAACTAACAAATCAAGGCTTTGAACAGTACGAAATTAGTAACTTTGCTAAACATGGTCACTACTCAAAACATAACTTAATTTATTGGTCTTTAGACGAGTATATTGGTGTGGGACTAGGTGCCCATGGATTTGTAAACAATGTACGCACATATAATCACAGAGCATTAAGTAAGTATTTAAAAGAACCCTTAGAGCGTATTGAAGAGCAAACACAAGAGATGTTACTTCAAGATGATTTGATTTTCGGCCTAAGGAAAACTAAAGGTATTGATATTGAAACTATAGAAAAAAAGTATGGTATTCGTTTATTTGAAAAATATCCAGGACTTAAGGAGAAGGAAGAATTAGGGTTAGTTGAAGTAAAAGATAATCATTTAAGATTAACACATAATGGAATCTTTTTAGGTAACCAAGTCTTCTTACTATTCATATGAAATATACAATAAAAGAGTATCAATTCTACTTAAAAAAGAATAAGGGTTTAAGTGAAAACACAATTAATTCTTATATAAGTGATATTGAGCAATACCGTATTTTTTTAGAAAAGTATCACAATATTACAAAACCTGAACGTATTGAAAAAAAGCATTTAGATGGATTTTTAAGAAGTCTAAAGAAAAAAATAAGTGATGCTTCCTATGCACGTAAAATGACATCACTTAAAAATTTTCATGCATTTTTATATGATGAAGAAATTATAAGGGATGACTTCTATAAGTATTTTGCAGTACCTAAGATAGAGAAAAAACTGCCAAGTGTACTAACCATAGATGAGGTTGTTGCACTGCTTGAAGCAATCGATAAAACAACACCATTGGGCTTAAGAAATATGGCATTAATGGAGTTAATTTATGGATCCGGATTAAGAGTGTCTGAGCTTTTGAACATTAAAATGGAAGATATCCATTTGACACAAGGATATATTTCAGTAATTGGTAAAGGGGATAAAGAAAGACGAATTCCACTCACGGATATGGCAATGATTGCCATACGTAATTACATTGTAAATGGTCGTGAGAAGTTATTTAAAAAGTCAAAACATAACTATTTATTTATGAATAATATTGGCGATCCTTTATCGCGTCAAGGATTTTTTAAACTCCTAAAAGAACTCGGAAAAAAAGCAAATATCGAATCCCCCTTTTCTCCACACACGTTAAGGCATTCATTTGCCACACACTTATTAGAAAATGGAATTGATCTTAGAACACTACAGACGTTACTAGGACATGAAGATATTTCAACAACTCAAATTTACACACACATTAGTCAAAAACGCATACGAGAAGTGTATGAGAATACGCATCCACGTGCGAGAAGAAAGGAATAGAATTATGTACAAAAGAATATTTTTAATTGTATTAGATAGTCTAGGCATTGGTGAAGCACCAGACGCAAAAGATTACAATGATGTCGGAGCTAATACAATCGGTCATATTGCAGAGCGCTATGACTTGAAAATTCCAACAATGGAAAAATTAGGATATGGTAATATTGCACCAATTAAAGGTGTAAAACCACAAGATAAGCCATTAGCTTATTACACTAAAATACAAGAAGCATCTCTTGGAAAAGATACGATGACTGGCCACTGGGAAATGATGGGGCTATACATTACTAAACCTTTCCAAACATTTACGGATACTGGATTCCCACAAGAATTACTTGATGAATTAAGTCAGAAAACAGGCAGAGGAATTCTTGGAAATGTAAGTGCATCAGGTACCGAAATCATTGCAGAACTTGGTGAAGAGCATATGAGAACGGGTGATCTTATTGTTTATACCAGTGCCGATTCCGTATTACAAATTGCAATGCATGAAGACATAATTCCAATTGAAGAACAATATAGAATTTGTGAAATTGCTCGTGAAATTACGATGAAACCTGAATGGAAAGTTGGTCGTGTTATTGCTCGTCCATTTATAGGAACGAACAGTAAAGATTTCAAACGTACACCAAATCGTCATGATTATGCTTTGAAACCATTTGACAAAACAACATTGAATTATTTAGCAGAAGCAAACTATGATACAATTGCCTTAGGTAAAATTAATGACATCTTCGATGGCTATGGAATTACAAGTTTTGAAAAGACAGTTTCAAACGCTGACGGTATGAATAAAATCATCAAATATACGAACAAAGAATTCACAGGTTTATGCTTCTTAAACTTAGTTGATTTTGATGCATTATATGGTCATAGAAGAGACCCAATTGGCTATGCAAAAGCTATTGAAGAATTTGATAGTCAACTACCTGAATTAATGGATGGTATGAAAGAAGATGACTTGTTAATTATTACAGCGGATCATGGAAATGATCCTATCCATCATGGAACAGATCATACACGAGAATACGTTCCACTATTGGTCTGGTCTAAGAGATTTAGTGAAGGAAAAGCATTGCCATTATTAAAGACATTCTCAGATATTGGATATTCAATTAACGAAAACTTTAATACGGAAAAGCCTAAATACGGAAGTTCATTTATAAAATATTTGAAGTAATTGGCCCTTTAAAATAGTTGGTGTAAAATCCAAATAGGGCTTTCCAAAAGTTGGTGTAAAAACGACCTATAAAATAGGTGGTGTACACCAAAAAGACGCAGAAATTGCGTCTTTTCTTTTATCATAACCACTTTTTATTTACTTATTGGTAATTGGAACATCCTTATTAATTGAATACAGTACTTTATTTCTAAACCTGTAAAAATATCTGATACCATTTGAGTTTTTAATGATTGTTTTGATCTTATTGTTGATAGATTCAATGGGGCCATTAGATATCCTACGGCCATCGATTCTTATAAATGAATTTTTGATACTATCTCTCCAAGTATTTAGTGTTTGACCAAATGTTCTATATATTTCAAACTCACTGTTTCTAAATTCAGTAATCAATTCATCAAGGCGCTCATCACAGTCATTAAAACTTGCTGTTAGATTAAATACGCGATAGGCTTCCTTTAATCTGTAAGCCTTAGTCAGTGAATCATCAATTTTCAATAAATAACTTAATATTTCAGATTTATGCCTGTAAGCCTTCATTTTAGATACCCGTATTTTGCCATCATAAATATTTTCATAGTCTTTTACGAAGAAGTAATGGAATTTTTTTAACATGTAATAATACATGTCATTATACTCAAGTCTCGAACTATCCTGATCATATTTTCTTTGAATTTGGATTCTAATTTGTTTGATAGCTTCGTTGAGATTTTTGATGATATGAAATGAATCAATTGCTATAAACGCGTTTAGAAAACAGAGTTTTGCCACATCGTAATAAGTTGGCCACATATCAATGACTACAGCCTTAACACCAAGTCTTTCTTCCCTAGGAATTCTAAAAAAATATTCTGTTAAATAGTTTTTGTGTCGCGTTGCTATAATGTCAATAATTTTAGAGATATTAAAATCTAAAATGACACAGGCATATTTATATTGATTCATTTTATTGGTAAAGACTTCGTCAATAGAGATAACTTCGCCTAATTTTCTTGGGTGGGCATCGATGTGCTTATCAAATATATTAATCACACTTTGACTAGATACATTAAATAACTTTGCTGTATCAGCGAAGTTATGATGGATATCTTTTAAGTGATCTAAGATAGATAGTTTGGTGTTTAAACTCATACGTTCATATGATTGGTTAAATGGGTTTGATTCACTGATTACCTTACAACATAGCTTGCATTTATAACGTCTTGATTGATATGCTATGAGTACTTTATGTTCAATTGAAACACTATGAATAATTTGTTTTAATCTGTAGCCATGAAAAAACATTGGAGTTGTTTGACAAACGGGACACGTCATGATTTGCTTTTTTAATCTCAGATGTAAAGTTAGTTGATCATTTAACTTTACTGTCGTGATAGACTCTATTTTGTTCTTTATAGATTCTAAGTTATATATTTTTATGATATTATCATACATGTAGACCTCCTTGTAGTAGTTATGACTAACTTTTATTATAAGGTAGGTCTACTTTTATTTAAAGTGTTATAAATGCCTATAAAAAAGATGGTGTACTACCACCACCTAATTGATAGGCATATAGATTACACCATCTATTTTATACATCTTTTATTCTTTTAAGGGGATATGTAAAGTATCTCCTTTTTCTATGCGATGAGGGGTACGAACTTTTTTATAGGGGTACGAAATTGTATCAAAATAGTCGCCCTAACACATATTAGCACAACAGTGTTGATACAATAGTATCGACCTTATAGAATACGAAAATAGGAGGAAAATAAATGGCAACGATTCAAATAAAAAGAAGAACAACTGCAGGAACTGGACCACTAACTGGAACAACAGGTACAGTCAAAGCAGGTGAACCGCAAGTTGATTTTAGTGGAGAGCATCTCTATATAGCAAAAGCGGATAAAGTGGCGAGTGTTTCAGTACCACTTGCAGAAGCAGATTATTTAAAGATTCCTGGTGTTGCAAAAGTAGATTCACAAATCGATACAAAGATTACAGCTTTAAGTTTAGGAACTGCATCGACTAAAAATACAGGTACTGGTAATGGCAATATTCCAATACTTGATGCCAATGGTAAGTTAGCAGATAGTGTTGTACCAAAAATCGCATTAACAAATACTTTTGTGGTAGCAAGTCAAACAGCAATGCTTGCTTTATCTACCGCACAAGAAGGCGACGTTGCCGTTAGAACGGACTTAAACAAATCCTTTATCCTTAAGGCGACTCCCTATTCAACGCTCGCAAACTGGCAAGAACTCTTGACACCAACCGATGCAGTAACAAGTGTTAATGGTTCAACTGGTGCAGTGACCATTTCGCTTTCTGGACTCGGTGGTGTTTCATCAACGACTTACAATACACACGTTTCTTCAAATCTTCACTTAACAGATGATCAAAGAACAATCCTTACTAACTTTATTGATAAGGTTATTTATGGATCAGATGGTATGTCAGTTGCGGCTTCTGATACAGCATTTTCAAGTGCAGTCATTGGCGATGGGCTTGTCTTATATCCTGTAGTAAATAACGATTATGTACCAAAACGAGTTTCATATATGATTGGTATTGATTCATCCAAAGTATTACAACCTTCATCGATTATTGATGGTGGAACATACTAATGGCTATCATTAGAGTGAAGCGTGGAACTACGACTCCGACTACGTCAAATTTGTCCTATTTAGGTGAACTAGCATTTGATTATAGTAGTGAAACACTCTATGCAAGAGGCATTTCATCAGTTGTGAAAATCGGTGGAGCATTAGAGAAAGTTTATTCCTACGAAGGGTATGCCTACTATCACAGTTTAGTCTATCCCTTTGATCCCGACTATATTTATAAAGTACATGTGATTGCTTCAACTTATGGAAGTTCTGTTGATACATCGGACACTTATATTTATTACAGAACTTCAGGTTTATCGTATTTATACGGTTCTTATATAAGTCACCAAGTAAATACTGAGGACACAACCCACGATGTTAGAACAGGTGAAAACACAACTGCACAGTATATTGAAGATAGTTTTGTTTCTGGTACGACAATTACAAGTGGAACAACCAAAGTCATTGATTTTGAAATATCACCAACATTTAGATCATCCTTATCCGATACAGAGCAATGGGTAGCTTATGGAAAAGAAGTCACTACATTATCAGGGCAAGGTAATGCATCTATTAAAATGGTTGATTTTGCACACTCAGTAAATGGTGCATTAGGATCACTTTATATTAATCCAGGTATGTCAATTGGATCACCTGATAGCATTTCAGTTACTATATTTAGAATGAAAAGAAAGTAGGAAAGCATATGGCAATTATTAAAGAACTAGACACAAAATTTGGCATTGGTGCATCATACCACCGTATCACCGCATTTAACATTAGCTATTCAAGTAAAAAGATTACGATTTGTGTTGCATCATATCTATCTAAAGAAGCACGTGCAAATAAAAGCATACCGATTGAAGAATTAGATATCGCCATTCCATTTTCTGATTTTTCATCATTTTTAAATGTTAATCCAATAGTTCAAGGTTATGAATGGTTAAAACAAAACGTAATAGGGTTTGAAGATGCAGTAGATGATTTTGACATCGTTGAACCACCTTTACCAGAACCAGTGATCGAAGGTGATGTAGATGAATGATATTGTTAAAATGGTGGAAGGTATATTTCCAGGAACCACTATTCTATTAGTTTATTATAGTGGATCCATTGCATACGGTTTAAATAATGAATTCAGTGATAAGGATATAACCGTCGTTTTAGATAATTTCAAAGGCAATATGCAGCTTGATCTTGGTGAGTATGATTTCTTTGTATTTTCAAAGGAAAGGTTTATCCAAAGACAACAATTTGATGAATCAATTATTGCTTACCACAAAGCAGCAGCCGATGACGTTATGAATTTAGACGAAACAGCAATCTATATCAATCCAGATTTTCAAGAAACATTAGAGCATTTACTATCTTATGATCACAAAACGTTTATGCTCAATCATATCCATTCAGAAGTTGAGTACGGTCGAATGCGCTATAACATTAAAAAGACGCTTAAATCACACTATCATGTATTTAGAATTCGTGGCATGGTAGATCACTTCGATAAGACTGGTGAATACGAGCTTGTAGTTGAAGAACCATGGAACAGTAAAATGCTCGATTTCAAAATGAACTGGAATACAGATGACGCAAAGAAATACGAAGATGAAATATTAGAACAGCTTGATTACTTAGAAAATTACCGAAATGAGATGATGCAAGATGGATTGGGAAAATATAGCGAGCCTATTTAGAATGGAAAACTTAATCTATTGGATCGTGACTATGGTCGTAGTGATACTTACCACAATCAAGCAATTTAACAGACAAGAAAAAACCAACAAATCAAAAAATGATGAGATTATTGGTAACTTGCAGAAAATTGAAAAACAAAACGTCAAAATGATCAACTTGTTAGAATTACACTCACAGGATATCAAGACATTAAAAAAAGATGTCAATATCTTAGAACATCGAGTTTCACGTTTAGAAGATTCACATGTCAACATCTACAAACATTTAGGAGGAAAAGAAAATGACAACACTTGATATTATTTTACTTATTGTAGCTTTATTTTTATTAGCGCTTTATGTAACATCAAAAATAGGAAAAGATCAGTCAATAAATGATGTGATCAAAGAAGTTAAAGAAGATTTGAAAAACACTGCTGAAAATGTATCTGAGCTTGTTAGTAAAGCAAAGGAGGTCGTTTTTGATGAAAGTGTACAAAAAACCATCAAAGAATTCATATTAATCGTAGAAGAAAAGAATCGCATCGCAAAAGACAAAGGTGAAGCATTCTTAGCTGGTGATGATAAGAAACTAGCCGTTGTACAAAGGTTAAGTGAATGGGTAAGCAACATAACAGGTTCAACTGAAAAAGCAGTAGAGTTTGTCGAATCTAATCAGTCTAAGATTGAATCGATTATTGATGACTACATATCCTTTAGTAATAAGATGCAAGGCGATTAAGCCCTTATAATTGTGTAAAAAGAAAATGAGCCACAAACTCATATCCTCGGTTAGAATATAAGTGACAAACAAATACCAAACCGAGGAGGATGAAATCCATGGCTCAGTTTAATATTAC
>DUPY01000005.1 GCA_012838065.1 Acholeplasma sp.
ACTTTTTTATCAATTAATTTTATCATATGTTTATTTTAACATGTGTTTACCTTTCAACTAAAGTTATACACTTTTTTATTTAAAATATAAAGACTTTTGACAAGCAAAAGTCCTTATGTGTTTTTTATCTATTCTTCGATTAGTAATATGTCTTCTGAGTTTTTAATCTTTACTAATGAAACGATATAAATCATATTAAAAACAATCTGAGTTAAAATAAATATCGCTTTAACATTGTCAGGAAAATCTTGGAACTGTAAGTTAAATACGACAAATAAAAACATAACAATTGGTATTAACAATCTAAACTTACTGTAGTTGTTTCTTATGAGAAAGATTGTTAAGAATACCCATCCTATTGTTGATATCAATGACATCATAATATTAAAATAATTTACAAATAGATAGATTTTATGAGCATTATTTATATCACTAAAAATTTCAAGATAGGATAGATAATTAAATACTAATGCGGTTACTGTTGATACAATTATTATGAGTGTTATAAGTCCAATCCCTTTAACTTTGTCCTTAAATTGTAAAAGAATATTTGATAATAACATTGCTAGAAGCGCTTGTCCAAGTTGAGACAATGTTTGTGAAGACTTGGAAATGCGTGCGACCATTAGGGCAACGTTAGTAACGTTGGTTGGATCAAGAACTGATAATTTATATCTTAAATAGAAGCTTATTGCTGTTGAAACAACAATTAAAACGCCTAAGACAACTTGTGAGTTCAAGTGCTTACGTCCATTTAATAACGACTTATAAGTAAGTCTTTCGATTATTGAAATAAATAAGTAAACAATACTCAGATCTAATATTGAAATCATAAAGGCTATTAGAATACTTACTAAAACACTTACTATCCATGTTTTTGCTAGTAAAAGGATTGCAGATAGAATAAATGCAATACCATAAACTAAACCAAGTAAAATAGCTAATTTTAAGATGTTTTTAAAGACATGTATATAGTAACCTGCCTCTTTTTCAATAAACGTATAATTAAAGTATATACCTTTACTTTTAAATTTATAAACAAAATAAATAAAACCTAAAACTTGTAAGTTTATATATAAATCATTCATTGGTAGCACTTCTCTAGGAAATAAAAACTGTAATGGTATCCCAATAGCAAATCCTAATAAACTCATACCTAAAAAAACAAAGGATGCCTTTTTATAATATTCCATACGCAAATGTATCATTCGCTCATCATAGTTATAATGTTTGTACTCCGTATAATCAATAATGAGTATCACTATACCTGTAAGGACAATGAATAGTGCTGAAATAAAACTTGATAAAATAAAACCAAACACAATTATTCTAACAATAAGATAGATTGTACTAATGATTGTTGCATAAAGAATAGCTTTACTAAAAATTTTATTTGTTTCATTGTTAATTCTTTCGTCGTTAAACATATTTACCTCCAAAATAACTCATCGAGTGTTTTATTTAATACCTTACATATTTTGATACATAAAGATAGTGATGGATTATAATCATCATTTTCAATCATGTTGATTGTTTGTCGCGAAACGCCTACGAGTTTTGCTAAATCACCTTGAGATAACTCTTTAGCTATGCGCGCCTGTTTCAGTTTTTCGTTTATACCCAAAGAAATCACTCCTGTCACATATATTTGACACTTATATTATAATCATTATAAATATATATGTCAACTATATTTGACACATATACTAAAAATAAAAAAGGCCTTTAGCCTTTATTATTTTATTCCACCGTATCTTCAATTAAATTTCCTTGTAGAAATTCGTGGATAAGATTTCTTATTTCTATTGTATTTTCTGCATCGATTAACTTTAATCTAAGTTTTGCTGCGCCTTTTATATCACGTATATAAATCTTAAAGAAACGTTGGAGTTTCTTTTGTAGTGTCGGCTCAATAGCAATATACTTATCGTATGTATCTAAGTGATACTTAAATAAATCTAAATAATCTTCAGAAGTTCTCGGTATTACATGTTTATCAAAAGCAAATGGATTATGAAAAATACCACGTCCAATCATAATACCATCGACTTTGTATTGATCATAAAATTCCATGCCCATTTGATAATCTTTTATATCACCATTAATTGTAATTAATGTGTTTGGAGCAATTTCATCCCTTAGTTTTAGTATGTCAGGTATAAGTTCCCAATGTGCAGGATAATTACTTAGTTCTTTTGTTGTTCGTAGATGAATGGATAAGTTAACAAGATCTTGTTTTAGTAAAAAAGATAACCAAATTTTCCATTCTTCAACTTCATTAAAACCTAATCTTGTTTTAACACTTACAGGTAGTCCACCTAATTTGGCCGCTTCGATAATTTTTCCAGCTAAATTAGGATTTAAGATTAAACCAGACCCACAGCCGTTATTAATAACACCAGGTGCTGGACAACCCATATTAATATCAATACCATCAAACCCCATATTGGCTAGATCGATGCTCATCTTCTCAAAGTTTTCAGGTTTATCTCCCCATATATGAGCAACAATTGGTTTTTCGTCCTCATCCTTCATGAGTCTTCCTCTTAATGCTTCATAGCCTTTTGCATGTACATAACCATCCGTATTTGTAAACTCTGTAAAGAAAACATCTGGTTTTGCAGCTTTAGCCACTACTTTTCTAAAGACGATATCCGTGACATCTTCCATAGGTGCTAATATGAAAAATGGTCTATTTAATTTATTCCAAAAATTTGTTTTAATAGTATCAACTCCAAATATATATGAATATACTTATTTTCACTCGTTAGATTATATCATTGAAGTATCTAAATCTCAAATTGTAAAACTTATTTTATATAAGTATAAGCAAAATGCCACCTTAAAAAGGCGGCATCAACTACTACTGAATATACACATAAATGTTTTCTAGTCAAACACTTATAAATCGTAGGTGTTGCTACATCGTATTCCCTTGATAACTTTGAAACTTGTTTCCCGCTTTTATAAAGAGCTACAATTTGCTTCTTAAAATCATCGGTATACCTTGTTCCTTTAGACATTTAAAACCACTCGCTTTCTTGTTAGTTTGATTTTAACATGTCTATTCTAATTCTGTCTAACTTATTGTAGCCTATCC
>DUPY01000006.1 GCA_012838065.1 Acholeplasma sp.
AAAAAAAGAATGCTTCTATTCAAATCATTGTAAAATGAAATGAATGGAGGCATTTTATTTATGAAAGAGAAAAATAAATTTTACGCTGAGGAGATTAAACTCAAAGCAATCGAAATGAAATCAGCTGGCGTGCCAGTAAAAGAGATCATGGAGAAATTAGGTATAAAAAGCGAAAGCTAAGTATACACTTGGTGGTATTGGTTTAAAAAGGGTGATTTACAAAGGTTAAAACAACCGATTGGGAAACAATATAGTTATGGCCATGGACCAAAAGCAACATCTGATGAAGAGCGTATTAAACAACTAGAGATTCAAAATGACATCTTAAAAAAGTATATAAAAATGAAGGGCAGGTCGATAGAAAAATAATCTTAGAACTCGTAGACTCTTATAAAGAGAGGTTATCAGTCACAACCATATTATCAGTTTTAGGAGTATCTAAAAGTAATTATTACAGATGGCTTAAAGAATTACCTAGAGAGAGACCTGAACACAAACTGAAAGATGAAATAACGCGTTTATGTCAGCTATACAAATACAAGTATGGTTATCGAAAGATACATAGCAAATTACTTAAAACGACAAAAACAAGTAAAAATACGGTTCAAAAGGTGATGCAAAGATACAATTTACAGTGTAAGGTGAAACCGAAGAAACGTAAGAAAACAGGTCAACCAATTAATGTAGTGGATAACATTCTAAACCACGATTTTACCGCAAAAAGACCACTAGAAAAATTAGTAACAGATATTACATATTTACCATTCGGAAGTAAAATGCAGTATCTATCAACCATTATTGATTTATATAATGGGGAGATTATAGCTTACAAAATAGATGATAAACAAGACGTTCATTTAGTTTTAGAAACACTAAGACAAATACCAACGTTAACGGATGACTGTATACTTCATAGTGATCAGGGATCCGTATACACATCGGACGCATTTCAACAAAACGTAAAACAAAAAGGCATTACCATGAGTATGTCCCGTAAAGGAACACCTGCTGATAATGCCTCTATCGAATGTTTTCATAGCAACCTAAAGCATGAAACATTCTATTTAGAACCCCATCTCAAAAGTTCTAATGAAATTGTAGCACAAACTGTGATAGAATATATAAAATATTACAATGAAACACGAATACAAGCAAAATTAGGTTATCTATCTCCTGTGGAGTTTAGAAAATTAAACCGATTATAACTTTTTTTATAAAGTTCCATTTCTATTGGTCAGTGCCCAACATCCTTTTTATATACAATGTGTTCATTAATAATTGTAAATAAAACATCATTATTTAAAAATTCATTTGAAGATATCGTTAAGATATCTTTTTTTAGCACACTAAAATCGGCCAAATAACCTTTTTAAATTAACCCCTTGTTTGTATACCCAAGTGTCTTAGAAGCGTCTAACGTGTATTTTTTTAGTGCGTTGAAGCGTGTTAAAGCTTCGTTTAAACCATATGATTGTCCGTTTTCACTGCTTTTTCGATAAACAGCTGCATATATACCTTCAACAACACTGGGATTTTCCACTGGGGCATCCGATGAAAATCCGTACAGAATATTATAATTTTCATACGTTTTAAATGGATAAATAAGTGGATTGTGTGTAAATAATGTTTCAATAAAAGGCAAATCGCTAGATACAAATTGCGGCTGTAAATCGAGATATACTGGCATTTTAGAAAGCTTATCAATTGTATCAATATGTGCTAAAGAGCCGTGGATGATACGATCAAAGGTGTTATCTAAAGGTGGATAATCACTAAGTAAGCCAACAATTTCGTCAAGTGCTCGATCACCAATTGTGTGAACAGACAAGTTTAAATGATGGTTTCGAACTTTTTTAATTAGCTCAATAAAATCGTCTTTTGTATGTATGCGCCTACCTTGTGTATTTGTATTCTTATAGGTTCCATTTAAAAGTGCAGTCTTACTTGATAATGTGCCATCATAAAATGTTTTAACACTTTGAAAAATCAAATTACTTTGTGAAACATCATCATTCAAATAGTCATCTAAAATATCTTCATGTATCAACATGTGAGTTCTAAGAAGCTTATTTTTTGTTATAGACTCGATAATTTCCTTCGTTTCTAAGTAACTATTAAAATAGGATAAGTCATCTGTTAAGACAGTAGTAATGCCGTGTTTATGTAAATCTTTAATTGAAGCTTCAGTCATTTCTTCTAAATATTCTTTACGATAGTTACTCCAAATAGGCAAGACTTTCAATGAATCATCTTCAATTAATATACCTGTTGTACTTTCAATGTCTAAATCATTTAAAACTTTAGAGTTTACAGTAAAACTATGGTAATCATTATGTCTTAAAATAATGTAGTGATCTTTTGATATAAAATCTAACTCATCTTTTGTAATACCGACATTAAAATAACCTTCAATAAATAAGTCTTTTTCTTTATAAAAAGAAGTAAGACTATTTAAAATGTGGGATTTGTCTTTTGAAAGGTTTAAATTTGGTGTAAGTATTTTTCGTCCATGACCAATTAAATGAAGATGTGTATCAACAAATCCAGGATAAACATGGCCACCATTTAAATCATAAATCGTTGTATCTTTGGGTACTTTAATATCATTTCCAATGTCAATGATAACGCCGTTATGAGTTAAAACAGACGTATAGATGTCTTCTTCGTCTATAAGTGTATGAAAATATCCGTTTTTCCAAAGAATCATTAGGAATCACCAAGTATATTTTTGATTTTTCTAGGCAATCCTTTGATATCGTCTAAACTTAAACTTGATAATGCAACTCTCAAACCGTGTCTTAATGGAATAACAAAGATACGGTGCAAAAGAAGTTTCTCATAGTCTTTTAATGGGTTTTTTGACGCGACCATGATATAAAAACCATTTCTAAATGGTAATGTTTCTAATCCTGCCTCTTTAGCTTCGGAAATAAAGAGTTTAGCACGCTTTTTAGAAACATCTAGAATTACATTTAAATCGTCTAGGAAGGGTTTAGGATTATCAACGACCGTATTGAACAATTCAATACCGATTGCTGGCGAACTCGACCAATAACCTCTTACCGTTTTAATCATATAGTTATAAAAGTCTTTTATTTTTAATTCGTCTTTTGAAATGGCGATAGAAGCGCCCATTCTAAACCCATAAATACCAAATGTTTTTGAACCACTAAAAGCTAGTATTGTTAATACGTGTGGTTTAAGTTCAGGAATCAATTTAAATTTTTCTCGGCTGTCATTAAAGTCATATTCTAAGTATGCAATATCGTATAAGAAGACGATCTGGTTTTGTGTATACTTATTGAGTATTTGAACAATTTTTTCAAATTCGCTAATCGATAATGTATAACCAGTAGGGTTGTGGCATGGATCATTTAAGACAACAATGACTTGTTTTTGTTTTTTAGTCAAAGCATCAAGTTTTAATTCGAAATCTTTTAAATTGAAGGCATCGCCATCAAAAAGCTCATGTTCAAAAATATTTAGTTTAGCGACTTCTGCAAACCGTTCATATTGCCAGCGATTATCACTAACGAGTATGGCATCTCCTGGATTCCCATAAATTGAAAAAGTTGTCGAAATTGAGCCACTACCACCTAAGGTAGCGAAACTATCAACAAACATTGTATCTCGAATGTCTTTTTCATAATCTCGTAATACCCATGAGATGACGTTATTTCTAAATAACTGCCCACCATCCATACTTGCATAAGGAAGTATGGAATCGGCATTTATATTTTTTAAGAAATTTCTTACATAAGGGATACCACCAATTTTTCCTGTTTCATCATAAAACATACCAATGGACGCGTTGATTGTATCTGGATATTTAGATTTTGATAGTGTTGCCGCTTTGGACACGCTAATAATATCAATCATAATGTTACTCCTTTAATAGTTTCAATAGGCTTTCTGCAGCCATTCTTGGACCTTTCTCACGCATGCCATCAATGGAAAGTCTTGTATAGATTTCACCAATAGGTATGTGCTTATTAAACATGTGGTTGAAGTAATCATGTATTAATTTTCCACAATGTTCTTTTCTTTGAAGCGGACCAAAAGGATTGGCAAAAAAAGTTTCAGTAATACCAACTTCATTGGTTGTACCTTTGGCACGACGAGTACCCTTTGTAAAGACTTCAATGGCCACATTGACATTGTTAAATAAGCGAATGCTTTCTTTTGGATCTTCATAGTTATTCGCGTATAAACATAAATCGATTTCATGATCCGCTATGATAAAGTCATAATATGTGACAGGGAGAATAACTCGAGCGTTTGTTTTGTTAGGATTCAAAAAAATCGAGCGATCTAGATTTTGATAAGCATAGCCTGCTTCTAAATCATCAAGTCTTACAAAAGCCCCGGTTTCTGTACCGTGACTAATGAGCGTATCGTCTTTAAATTTAAAGACGCCCATGTCATCATATACAATGCGCATATGATCAATATCCGCATCGATGTTTCTTAAAGCTTCCAGTGTTTCGGATTTTCCTGCTCCAGAGTCCCCCATAATGACAACATTTTTACGCTTACCATTATTGAAAGTAATTTGTACCATCGCACCATGAATTGGAAGAGAACCTTCATCAATCATGTATAAATTATGTAACGTTAAAATCATTTTCTTTAAATAACCAAAGTAGTCATTTTTAGGATTTAAACTTACAGTACCGATGTATAAATTGTTTTTTGTATCTTTATAGTATGTGCCATCAAAGCGCTCATCTTTCGCGCCAAATACGCATATTAAATTAGGTTTTTTTCCCGTGTATTGTTCATGGCGAGCGGGTTCGAATAAGTTGCCTAATGAAATACCATGACCCATCAGGGATTTATGGAAGTAGACGTAGGCAAGTAAGTTTCCCACCCATATAGCGTAAGTAAAATAGTCACTATTAATTTTTAATGTATCCAGTGGATTTTCAAAAACCTCTCTATAAACACCTGTTCGAATATTCGCATGCGAATAAAGCATAATCGGTGTATTTAATAAGGAACTTTGAATAAACTGGTACTTATTTAATTTTGGATAAAAGTTTTTATGTGTAAAATTATTTGGACGAATAAGAAGACTTGCGCTGACACCACTTGATAATTGACGGTATACTGGAAAACTTCTGTAGATAATTTTTTGTGCAAACGAGCGATAGAGTCTTAAAATAAGACTTTCAAAATGCATAGAATCTTCAATTAATGCTATTGCAGAAGTCGTGTTAGAATAACCTGTATGGTATTTAAAAATAGCGTATCGCTCAAATCTTCGCCAAAACTCATAAAAGTTTTCTGTAAAGCGATACATAAAAATACGGTCTTCTAAAAACGGAATATCTTTAAATTGTTGCGATACATCTTGGTAGTTCCAAACAAATAAATTTTTATAAAATCGAACAATCGTATGGGCGTCGATGTTTCTAAACGCACGATAGTATATTTTGTCCTGTTTTTTTAAATATTTCAAAAATCGAACAACCATATCATAGAACGCTTTAGAGTTTAAAACTTGAGATTCATTGTTGCAGTAAAGCTTATCTAAGTCTAGTAATACACTTCGATCTGTTATTGTATAGTTTTTCATAAAACACCCCCTGCTAATTGTTATAATTATACTAGATAACGGCTATTTTACCAAATAAATATAAAAAAACATATACATCGCTGTATATGTTTTAGGTTTCTTATCGGTTGTAGAATTCGACAATTAATTGTTCGTTTACATCGTTTAAGATTTCGTTACGTTCTGGATATCTTACGAATGTTCCGACTTGAGCGTCTTTGTCATAAGTAACGAAGTCCACTGTTGCAAATTGAGCTTCTAAAGCTTCAGCAACAATTTTAAGAGATCTTGAAGTTTCTTTTAAAGCAACTTTTTGTCCTGGTTGTAAACGATATGATGGAATATCAACTTTTTTATTGTCTACTAAAATATGGCCGTGAGCAACTAATTGACGTGCTTGTTGTCTCGTGCGAGCTAAACCAAGACGATATACAACGTTGTCTAAGCGAGATTCTAATAGTTTTAAAAAGTTTTCACCATGTACGCCAGGTAATTTTTGAGCTTCAAGGAATGTTTTGTGGAATTGTTTTTCAGAAACGCCGTATGTAAATCTAACTTTTTGTTTTTCATGTAATTGTTGGCCATAGTCTGATAACTTTGAACGTCTTTGACCATGTTGACCAGGTGCATAAGGACGTTTTTTAAGTTCTTTTCCTGTTTCGCTGATTGAATAACCTAAGCGACGTGATACTTTCCATGTTGATCCTGTAAATCTTGACATAATTTTTACCTCCTTTTATATTTGGGGCAAAAACTACAAATGTTCAGTGATATGAGTATCCCGATGTTCTGTTCACCTTAAAGCAGAAAGGTTACTAAGGGCTCCTAAAGGTAGGGATCGCATCAAATCTAGAAATTTGCCTGCTTTTTACCGCTTATTAATTTTACCTTATATAATAAGCAATGTCAATTGTTTTTGAAATTTAATGCTAAAAGGCGTATAATTCTTTGGTGGTTAAATGTTATATTTATATTTTTATGTTAAAATAAAGAATGGAAATAAAATTATGGTGATAAAATGATAAAAATATTAATTAGATTTGGCGATTTAATGCTAAAAGGTAGAAACATTAGAGTCTTTATTAATAAGTTAAACGAGAGCATTAAGTTTAAACTTAAAGACCTAGATGTCAAAATTGAAAAACTACATGATCGTACAATTATTCATGTGGATGAATCAATTAAGGACGAAGTTATTAAACGATTAAAAAGAGTTCCTGGTATTCATTCATATAGCATTGTTTATATAGCAAACAAAGATATTGAAGACATTATTAGGGTTGCTAAAGAGGTGATGTTAAGAGATTTTAATCAAGAAAATTTACGTTTTAAAATCGAAGTAAAACGTTCAGATAAGTCATATCCTATGACAAGTCAAGAATTTACAAAAATGATTGCACCAAAGATATTAAGTGCTGTAAATATTCAATATCTTATTGATGTAAAAAAACCTGAGGCCATACTGTCGATTGATATTCGTAGAGATGGCGTTTATATGCATACAAAATCACATTTATTAATGGGTGGTTTTCCTGGCGGAATTGCTGGTAAAGCATTTGTAATGACAAGTGGTGGTATTGATAGTCCTGTAGCGGCGTTTCTTGCGATAAAGCAAGGTGTAGATGTATCACTACTACATTTTGAATCAACACCAATGACACCACTTGAATCGGTTCAAAAAGTTATTGATTTGGCTAAGAAACTCTCAGTTTTCATGCCTAAAAACAAAATCAAACTACATTTTGTTCCGTTTGCAAAAACCCATCAAGCATTACTTATGAATGTTAAGGATAGTTATACGATTACCGTTATGCGTCGTATGATGTATCGCATTGGTGAAATGTATGCAGAAAAAATGGGTGCAGATATTTTGATTAGTGGTGACTCTATTGGTCAAGTAGCAAGTCAGACACTTGCAAGCTTACGTGTTGTTGAAGAAGTTACACGTATTCCGATTATTCGACCACTTGCGACATACGATAAACAAGAAATTATAAATATTGCACACGAAATTGATACATTTGATATATCTATTCGACCATTTAATGATTGCTGCAGTATTTATGTACCGAGAAACCCTGTTATTAATCCAAAATCAAAAGACGCAGAATTCTACGAATCAAAATTTGATTTTATGCCTTTATTAAACGAAGCAATCGAAAATATTATAACCATTGATATTGATGAAAATACAGATTTTAATGTTATCGATTTTGGTTTTGATCTAAAAGATGCTTATGAAAATTATTTAGAGGAAAAAAATGATAATATCTCAACACAATGAACAATTTAAAATGTGGATGAAGTTAAAACAAAAAAAATATCGTGATACTAGCGGTCTTTTTCTTGTTTATGGACCGCATTTAGTTGAAGAAGCAAAACGTGCGAATTGTGTCAAAGAAATTATTACAACGGATGAATCTATTGAGGGTACAATAATTTCAAAAGCGTTAATGGAGAAGTTAAAAACAACAGAAACTGCTTATAACATTTGCGCGGTATGCTACAAAAAAACACTTAAAATCAAAAGTGATAAAGTGTTGATTTTAGAAGATGTTCAAGATCCAGATAATGTTGGAGCATTGCTTCGAAGTGCGTTAGCCTTCGGCTTTAAACACATTATTTTAAGTGAGAATAGTGCAGATTTATATAACGATAAAACAATTAGAGCATCAAAAGGCGCAATCTTTCACCTAATGGTAGAAAGAATGAACGTCTATGATGCTACCTTAAAGTTAAAACAAGAAGGTTATTCGATTTATGCAACCGATATGGAAGGCAAATCGTATTACTCTAAAAAGAAAAAATCAGTTATTGTACTTGGCAACGAAGGCAAAGGAATAACCGATAGAATGCTTGCGTTAGCAGATGAAAGGATTAAAATAAATATACAAACTGTTGAAAGTTTAAACGTTTCAGTGGCAGGTGCGATATTTATGTATGAATGGAGTCGATAAATATGAGTAAAATAACAAAAATCATCAACATTGATAGAGCGTTGGATTATGTCTCTGATTTTAAGTCTCAATCAATTGAATGTGTTATTCTTAAAAATGTTGAAGGTTTTAACATCAGCGATTCATATTTAAAACAAATTGTTGATGCTTATAAAAAATTCAAGATTGAGATTGCTGCATTAGATCCGAACATTCCATCACTTGATGAAATGTTGGACTTTGATGAGCAGCTATCAATTTATGAACAATGGTTAAGTTATGCAGATAAATTAAAGGTTCAAAATGTATTTTTAAGATTACCGATAATAACTGATATTTTAGAAGTACAAGATACGATCCTTCCAATATTAGAAAAATATGCAGATAAGGCTAAAATGAATAAGAAACAATGGATTTTAATGCCTGAGGAACACCATGCACATACGTTTTCTTTTGTATTAAAAAAATGTAGTAATAAATTTTTTAAAATACTGTATGATCCTGTAAATTACTTTAAAACAAAAGAATCCAACATTGCCGCATATCGCATATTAAAAAGTGATGTTACATTTCTTATAGCACGTGATTGTAACAAAAATGGAGAACCATCACTTTTAGGCTATGGTGCAACCAAAATACTCGATGTTTTAAAACGATTTATTCGTGATAAATATACAGGTTATGTTGTAATAGACGATAGTTTCAATACATTAGTTAACTATGAAAAACCAAAGAAAATATTAGGATTTATTCCAAAACGAGATAAAACAAAGAAAAGATTAGAGGCAATCGCCTATATTTTATATGGTGATGAAACAAAAAATGTCACCGAAAGTGACATTTTAGAAAATCAAATAAAATTTATTCAAGAATTTTTTGCGAAGAATTAGTTATCTTCCAATTCTTCGTCAATTTCAAAAAGAGGTCTTGCATTAGGAATTTGTGGAAAAAGTTTTGTTGTAAACATAATACCATCTAAATGATCGTATTCATGTTGGAATACAACACTTGGATAACCACTTAAATCCATTGTTATATGGACAACCTCATCTGAAGCAATATCATAAACATACGATTCAATCGTAATTTCAGAGTATCTAGGTGTTAAACCTTCTGTAGCTCTATCAACACTTAGGCAGCCTTCACCACCCGGAATGTATGTTATTTCTTGACTTTTCTTAATGATTTTTGGATTTACAAAGGCAAAACTATACAATGTTTGATCAAAATCAGTTACATGCATTGCAAACATGCGTTTTGAAATATTGATTTGTGGAGCAGCTAATCCAACTGCTGGTCTAAGTTCATAAGTTTTAGCAATCTCTTCATCCTGTGAATTAATTACAAAAAATAACATATCTTTTAATGTTTTTTTGTCAGCAGGACTAAGTGGTAATTGAACTTCTTTAGCTACAGTTGTTAAAGTTTTATGGCCTTCGCGTATGATATCTTTCATAAGAATCATTTCATTCACCTCACCAAATTATTATATCATAAGGAGCATCTTATGCGTATCGATAAATTACTAAGTCAATTGAAATATGGGTCAAGAAAAAAAATTGCTGAACTCATTAGTCAAAACAGAATTAAAGTTAATGGCAAAACAATAAACAAAAAAGATATGGATGTAAATCCGAACATCGATGAAATCTATGTCGATAATGAAAAAGTATTCTATCAAAAATACGTATATCTAGCTTTTAATAAACCAAAAGGCTTTTTATCAGCAAATAAAGATGATTTACACCCAGTGCTCTTTTCCTTTATAAAAGAACCATACAATCGCTTTGATTTGAAAGTTTGCGGTCGACTTGATTTGGATAGCGAAGGGCTTATGATTTTGACAAATGACGGAAGTTTTATACATATGATTACACATCCCAAAACGCACTTACCAAAAAAATATGAGGTAAAACTCAATCGTGAAGTTTGCATGAATGAAGTCAATCAGTTGCTTCAAGGTGTTTTTATAAAAGATGGTAAAAACGAAACATATTTAGCAAAAGCATTAAAACTTAAATGTAATAAGGACACGTGTTATATAACGATTGATGAGGGAAAGTTTCATCAAGTGAAACGAATGTTCGCATTCGTAAATTATGATGTGATAAAATTAAAAAGAGTACAAATAGGTCCGCTTTTATTAGGCGATTTGAAACCTGGTGAACACAAAGTAATTGGAAGAGAGTTATTTTATGACGGAAATTATGTTGATGGCGTATGATTTGCTTGATGATTTTATCGAGCTTGAAGAATACAAGCGTTTAAAACAATTAAGCAAAATCGTTGAATCAAAATATATCAATGAAATTAATGATTTTAAAAAAGCACGGGAAATCTACGATGATATTATGCAATACGGCGGTATCTATCACCCGGATTTTAAAGATGCAGCGAGAAAACTAAGTGTTTCTAAAGCGATTCTTTATCAAAAAAATGAAGTTCAAGATTTGTTGATGCTTGAACAAAAAGTTCAAAATATCTTAAATCAATTAATTGATGATATAAAAGATACAGTATCACCGTACTTAAGAACACCAAATGAACTTGGTATGACTAGAAAAGGAGGATCCCATGGCTGCAAATAGAATGTGCTACATCGTTTTTTATCAAGGCAAACACGTTATTGAGAAGTTAGAATCATTACCACTTAATTTAACTTATGTTTCTAAAAAACTTAATTATGCCGTGTTTTACTGTGATAAAAACCAAGAGCCAAACATTAAAAAACAATTAAAAGATGTTAAAGGTTTTAAACATATGGGACCATCACCACTGTTTGATGAAAATTTAAAGTTCTCTGTTAAGTAAAAAACCTTGACACCTTGGAAATTTCGTGTATAATAAATGAGGATATTAAAGATATATTATAGAAAGAGAGTGAAAAAAACATGGCAGTAAAAATTCGTTTACAACGTTTTGGTTCAAATAAAAAACCATTCTACCGTATTGTAGCTAGTGAAGCTTCAAGACCAAGAGATGGTAAATTCTTAGAAATCGTTGGTACATATGATCCTTTAATCGACAAAGTAGTTGTTGATACTGAAAAAGTACAAAAATGGCTTTCAAACGGAGCACAATCAACTGACACAGTTAAAAGCTTGTTTAAAAAGTACAACGTTTTTAATAAATAATAAGGGGGTTTTATCATGGCAGTTAATTTTGAGCAACTTATAAAAAGTATCGTAACGCCATTAGTGACAAACCCAGATGATGTGTTGGTAAAAATATTATCAGAAGACAATGATTTGGTAACCATTCAACTTATGGTTAACGAACAAGATCTAGGTCGTATAATCGGTAAAAATGGTCGTATTGCACATGCTATACGCACAATTTGTTATGCGGGCGCTTCTAAAGAAGGCAAGCGTATCCAATTGAACATCGATGCATTTTAATGCCATGTATGAAATTGGCAAGATTATTACGACACACGGCATCAGAGGCGAATTAAAGATTTATAGTTATTCCGACTTTGAACGTTTTAAAAAAGGGAAAACGTGTTTCGTTATACAAAACGGTGAAAAAATAACGTTTGAAATAACAAACGCAAGACAACAAAAAAACGTATGGATTGTCAAATTCAAAGGCTACGACAACATCAATGATGTGTTACAGTTTAAAGACCTAATGGTTTATAGTGATAATTCATTAGAAGAAACACTTGATGAAGATGATTATCGATACGATATGTTGATTGGAAAAAATATTGTTGTTGATGGAAAAGTTGTTGGTAAAGTTGTTTCAATTTTAGATGTACCTCAAGGACACATTTTAGAAGTTGAGACAGCAACTAAAAAAACACTTATTCCATTTAGAAATCCATTTATTGGACCAATTGACGAAACATCAATTACCATATATCCAATAGAAGGTTTATTATGAAAATTGATATTGTAACATTATTCCCTGAATTATTTAATGATTTTTTAAATACTTCAATTATAAGTAAAGCTCAACAAAGAAATTTAGTGGAAATACAAGTAACTGATTTAAGAGATTACAGCAAGAGAAACCACAAGCAAGTTGATGATACACCCTATGGTGGTGGCGTCGGTATGTTATTAGATTTCCCATCTATTTATGATTGCATTGAAGATTTAAAAACGGAAAAGTCGAAAGTTATTTTAATGAGCCCACAAGGAAAGCTTTTTAATCAAGAAACAGCTAATACGCTCGCTGTTGAAAAGCATATCATCTTAATTGCTGGTCACTATGAGGGCTTTGATGCACGCATAGAAGAAATTATTGATGAAGAAATTTCTATTGGTGATTATGTCTTAACTGGTGGTGAAATACCAGCGATGGTTATTACAGATGCTGTTACTAGATTAATCCCTGGTGTCATTATGGAAGCGTCGGTTAAAGAGGATAGTTTGTATGAAGGTATTTTAAAATACCCTCAATATACAAAACCTTACGAGTATAAAGGGTATAAAGTACCAGATGTATTGTTATCTGGTCATCACGCCAATATTGAAAAATGGCGTAAAAAGATGGCTATAGAAGTGACCATGAAAAAACGACCAGATTTACTTAAAAAAAATAAAGATTGAAACTCGATTTTGAGTTTGATATAATAAAAAAGGTTAAATAAAAGCACAACGGTCCGCTGATTAAAATGAATTAAGAACGTTGGTAGGAAAAGGAGTCTAATATGTCAAAGTTAAAAGGTCAAGCATTAATTGCTGAAATTACAAAATCTTATTTAAAAGAAGTACCAGAATTCCAAGCTGGTGATAACGTAAAAGTATACGTTAAAATTAAAGAAGGCGACAAATTCCGTATTCAATTATTCGAAGGTTTAGTAATTAAACGCCAAGGCGGAGGAATCTCTGAAACATTTACTGTAAGAAAAATTTCATATGGTATCGGTGTTGAACGTACTTTCCCAGTACATACACCATCAATCGATCGTATCGAAGTTGTACGTAAAGGTAAAGTAAGAAGAGCTAAGTTAAATTACATCCGCGCATTATCAACTAAAGCAGCTAGAATTAAAGAAAAACGATAATAAATATAAGATAAACCAGGGCAACCTGGTTTATTTTTTTTAGATAAATGTAAATTAGTGAAAATTGTTTCATAAAACTCTTGAAAGCCCTTACAATGTATGATATAATAGAGTACGATTAATAATAGATTGTGAGGTAATAATTATGAGTAATGCAACTATATATGATGTAGCAGGTGCAGCGGGCGTTTCGCTTGCAACAGTATCAAGAGTATTAAATAACCCTGAAAAAGTTAAGGAAGAAACGCGTTTAAGAGTTTTAAAGGTAATTAAGGAACTAGGGTATCGACCTAATGTTATCGCAAGAGGTTTAGCTTCGCGTAAAACAACAACCGTAGGGGTTGTTATTTCGGATATAACAAGAGCTTCTGTGGCTGAAATGCTTGGTGGTATTAGCGATATTGCTCAAAATTATAAATACTCAATCAAACTTTTCGCAATTAGAGAAGACATGGATCCAATCGATACATTATACGATATAATTGCTGAGCAAGTTGATGGTGTTTTATATTTAAATGATGAATTAAACGATCGCTTAGTTGGAGAAATTAAGAAAACATTTAAGGATAACAATATTCCATTTGTTTTCGCGAACGTTGTATCAAATGATCCAGACGTTCCAACTGTAAGTATCGACTATGAAAAAGCGGGTTATGAAATAACGAAATTATTAATAAATGACCATCGTGAAAGTATTTATTTACTTTCAACCGCAAGAAAATATTCAGTTAATGATGAAAAAGAAAAAGGTTATGTTCGTGCAATGAATGAAGCAGGATTAGAACCTAAGATTTTTAGAACAAGTGGCGATACAAACGTCAATAGACATCATTTCCAAGCATTCTTTTCGGATAAAAAAATTGACGCGGCTATCGGTGTTCGTGACTCAATCGCTGTGTCGTTTATGAATATTGCGATGGATGCGAATCACACAGTACCTGAAAAATTAGCAGTTGCTGGATTCCAAAATACAAAGTATGCATTACTTTCACGTCCTAACTTGACATCTATTGATGTTCCAGTGTATGATATAGGGGCAGTTGCAATGCGACTATTAACGAAGTTAATGAACGAAAAGGATGTTGACAACATCCGCATCATCTTGCCGCATTATATTGTTAAACGTCAATCAACACGATAAGTCGATGACCTTTTCTAGTAGAAGTTTATAAACCTTAGATAGAGATTTTGCCAGTGGTGGAAGGCAGAAAGAAAATAAACTTTGAATTACAAAAAGTGAGACTTTTAAAAAAAAGAGTGCTAGAATTTTATTCTAGAACTAAGGTGGTACCACGGAAATACACTTCGTCCTTAGGCTTTTTAGCTTAAGGACTTTTTATTAATATATGGAGGTTTTAAACATGAGTTTATATGAAGAGTTAAAATGGCGCGAACTCATCAAAGACGTAAGTGATGAGGATAAAGCTAAAAAATTGTTAGATACAGAAAGTGTTCGTTTTTACTGTGGGTTTGATCCAACAGCTAAATCACTAACAGTTGGGCACTTGGTACAAGTTGTACGCATGATGTTGCTACAAAAATATGGACATACACCAGTCGTTTTAGTCGGTGGTGCTACGGGGTTAATTGGTGATCCAAGACAAACAAGTGAACGCAAATTACTATCACTTGAAGATTCGTTAACAAATGCAGAAGCTATCCGCATACAATTAAGTCGCTTCTTAGATCCACGTAAAGCAATTTTTGTAAATAATTATGATTGGGTTTCAAAAATTGACATGATTTCTTTCCTAAGAGATTATGGAAAACATTTCAATATCAACTATATGCTAAGCAAAGAGACCGTTCAATCAAGATTAGAAGTCGGTATTTCTTATACAGAATTTTCTTATATGCTCATTCAAGCAATTGACTTTTTACATTTATATGAGAATGAGAAAGTATACATTCAATTTGGTGGTTCTGATCAATGGGGTAACATTACAACTGGACTTGAATTGATTCGTAAAATTCATGGACCGGAACATAATGCTTTAGGACTATCTTCGCCATTACTACTTAAATCAGATGGCACGAAGTTTGGTAAGAGTGAATCAGGTGCGTTATATTTAGATGAAGAATTAACAAGCCCATTTGAAATTTATCAATACTTCTTAAATACTGCAGATAAAGATACAGCAACGTATTTAAAAACGTTAACTTTATTAGACAAAGAAGAAATTGAATTATTAATCGAGTCTGTAGAAAAAGAGCCTGAAAAACGTATAGCTCAACGTCGTTTAGCAGAAGAGATTGTAAAACTTGTTCATGGCGAAGAAGCGCTTAATGATGCTGTTCGCGCAAGTGAGGCCTTATTTACAGGTGACGTTAAATCATTAAGCGAACGTGCTTTTAAAGGTCTATCAAAAACCATTGAGTCTTTTAAAATTCATTTAGATAAATCGCTTGTTGAAGCACTTGTATTAAGTGGACTTGCAACATCAAACCGTGATGCAAGAACACATATCGATAGTGGAGCGATTCAAATTAATGGCGAAAAGGCTACAGTTACTGATAAAATATTAACAAAAGCAGACACATTGCACAATCGATACATCGTACTAAGAAGAGGGAAGAAAAAATACGCAATCCTAGTGTTTGAATAAGAGGTTCTTATGGATATTATTTTATATAATCCATTATCACGAAATGGACGTAATCAAAAAATTGTTGATAAATTAACATTACGACTTGAAAAAGAAGGCCATGAAGTCATCGTTTTCAATCTTTTAGATTTATCAATTGATTTTGTTGACATGCTGAAAGAAAAACCATTAGATGCACGCGTCATAATCGTTGGTGGTGATGGTACACTACATCGTCTTGTTAACTACATCCAAGATAAAACAATTAATCAAGAAATATTTTTATACCGTGGTGGAACGGGTAATGACTTTGCTCGAAGTTTACATACAAAAGAAAAACTAATCCCAATTAAACAATATTTATTTAATTTGCCTCATACGAATATTAATGCAAAAAAACACTTTTTCTTAAATGGTGTTGGTCTTGGGCTAGATGGTCGTGTTGTGTATGAAGTTAACGAAACGAAGGGTAAGAAAAATAAACGTAACTACTTTAGAAAAACGATGAAAACATTTTTCTTATTTAAGCCTTTTAAAGCGAGAATAAGGCTAAATAACGAAGAACATGAATTTAATAAAGCATGGATGGTTACGGTAATGAACAGTAAGTATTTTGGTGGTGGCATGCGTATCGCACCAAAAGCAAGTCGCGACAACGATGACTTATATGTTATTGTTGTAAATAAAATACCGAAAGTGTTGTTGTTACTTATTTTTCCAATTATATATTTAGGATTACATGTATACATTAAACCATTTGTTAAAGTCTATAAGACAAAAGCACTTGAAGTTGAAGCGAATATTGATACATACGCACAACTTGACGGAGAACATTTGTTCCCTGTTAATAAAATGGAAATAAAAAGATAAAAGGCTCAATTGAGCCTTTTTTTATCTTCCAAGTCCGATTCTCTTGTATACTTTTGACATTTTTCTTCGAGCAATATAACTTGCCTTTTCGCGCCCCTTATCCAAAATTTCATCAAGTTCCTTTGATTTTAAAATTTCATTAAATTTTTCTTGAATTGGTTTTAAAGTATCGTATACGATATTTGCTAAATCTTCTTTAAATGCTTGATATGTTGAACCAATGTATTGATCTTCAATATCCTTAATAGAACGATCCGTTAGCGCTGCATAAATCATAAGCAAGTTTGAAATGCCGGGTTTATTTTTTTCGTCAAACTTAATTTTACTATCAGAGTCCGTGACAGCTGAACGTATTTTATTTTTTGCTGCATTTAAATCATCCTGTAATAAAATATAGCTCTTAGGATTTTCACTTGATTTATCCATTTTCTTTGTTGGTTCAGTTAAAGATTTAATACGTGCACCAACTTTAGGTGTATATGCCTCTGGGACAACAAATGTTTCGCCATACATGTTGTTAAATCGATTTGCAAGATCTCTTGTTAATTCTAGATGTTGTCTTTGGTCTTCACCTACAGGAACAACTGTCGCATCGTACAATAAGATATCGGCAGCCATTAATGCAGGATATGTAAGAAGCGATGTACGAATACCTTCGGTTTGCTTACGTTTTTTATCTTTATATTGAGTCATACGCTCCATTTCACCGATATATGCTGTAGATTCCATAATGTAGCCCAACACGGCGTGCTCCATGACTTCCGATTGGATAAACAACGTCACACGTTCTGGATCTAGACCACACGCAATATATAAAGCCGCAATTTCTCGTATCCGTTTTTTTAATTTTTGTTTATCTTGTGGTGTTGTTATTGCATGTAAGTCCGCAATGAAAACGAAAATTTCTGTATCTGGTAATTCGTTTTGTAAATTAACAAATTGTCTTAATGCGCCAATATAGTTACCTAATGTAGGTTCACCCGTTGGCTTAATTCCTGAAACTAATCTTTTCATAAAACCCTTGTATACTCAGTAGTGTAATAATAGACTGAGTACTTTCCTTTCTTTCTATTGTTATAATTAAATCAGGCACTGTGGATTTGTTTCATGATTATGTAGCTTGACTACTATTGGAGGCTCCTACCACAGTTCCTATTTTTTAACCATCAATAAGTTAGTTAGCGCCAGACGCTTCATCACAAGGTTATGGTAAATAGGATCTCGTGTCAAACGACAGTGCCAAATACAATTAATGGAGGTGATCGAAATGTACTTAGTTGGAATTGATATATCTAAGTACAAGCACAACTGTTTCGTAGCTACCGATTCAGGTGTGCCACTCAAAGAATTCGTCTTTGAGAACAATTCTGAAGGTTTTAAACTGTTTCATAAAGCGTTATCTGAACTCAAGCAAGACCAAGAAATAAGAATAGGTCTTGAGTCAACAGGACACTATGGAACAAATTTAAAACAGTTTATTGTGGCATCTGGATATACTTATCTCGAATTCAACCCCTACTTAACGCATCAGTTTTCGAAGGCTATGTCGTTACGTCGGACAAAAACGGATAAGGTAGATGCAAAAACTATTTCGAATATGTTAGGTTCTGTTGACTACAAGACCTTACATACTCAATTTTATCACATCAATGAACTAAAACAACTCGTTAGAGATCGTGACGATATACTCACGAACCGTTCTAAGACATTGGTCAAACTCACCAATTTGCTGGACATCATATTTCCAGAGTTTAAACCCTTCTTTAACAACAAACTGGGTGCTACTGCGTTTTTCATACTCAAAAAGTATAAATCACCAGTGAGAATCTCAAAACTTACAATGAAGGATTTTGATGAATTAAAATCTAAATCAAAGGGTAAATTGACCTACCCGAAATTTAGTAGACTGAAATCACTCGCCAAAGATACCGTCGGTGTTCAATCGGATATTTACAACAAGCGCACACAAGCTCTCATCAAGGATTACGAATACTTTGATCAATCTCTTGATGAAATCGATCAAGAGATTATTCATCTCTTTAAAGAGACCAAAACGATGTTGACTACGATTCCTGGACTCGGTATTATCCAGGCAGCAACCATCTATGCCGAGATTGGTGACATCCATCTCTTTTCAAATCCTCAGAAACTTATCGCCTATGTCGGTTTTGATGTTTCAATCAACCAATCCGGCATCAGTGAACACCGTGGAAAAATTGTGAAACGCGGCTCTCCGTTACTTAGAAAAGCTATTTGGACCTATGCATTACCTTCGCTTAGATTCATTCCAGCTTTAAATGATTATTATCATAAAAAGAAGGCTGAGGGTAAGCACCATAAGGTCGCTTTAACACATGTCTGTCGCAAACTCATTCGTATGATATACCATATCGAATACAATCACATTGTTTTTGACGATAGAGAAATCAAATAATTAGAATCAAGAAGTAGCTACTTGAAATCTAATTTATAGCATTCAGGCTTCCTATGGAGGTCTTTTAGTATTAAAT
>DUPY01000007.1 GCA_012838065.1 Acholeplasma sp.
ACTTGTAGTGTCACTTGATTGTTTGTAAAGTGCACTTGCTTTAGCTGGAACACTTGAGCCTGGGTTAGTAACGAAAATGAAGTGGTAACCAAAGGATGACTTAACTTTTTCAATGTCGTTTTCACTAAATGGATAAACCGGATCGTTATCTGGTCTAAATGGATTGTCTAAGTAGAAGTCTAAGTAGAAGTCTCCACGATCTTTTGGTTCGTTAGCTTGTACTAAGATATCATAAATATCCATTGCTCTTTCATAGAATACTTCATCCATTCTACCTGATGTATTCGTTAAGAAGTTTGATGTGTTTGTTAATGGAGAACTTGATAATGATTCATATTTTAATGTGAATCCAGCTTTTCTAAGTTCAATCCATGTGTCATCTGAACCTTCAGTATGGAATGGAATACGACCTGATGCGTTGAATTTGTTTACAATGTCATTAATCTTAGTTGCAGAAGTTGGTTCCATTGCATAAATTTTGTCAATTAATTCAACTAATTTTGCTTCTGTTTCTTCTTGTAACTCAACATCATCACCAAAGTAATCTTTTGGATTATCTGGAGTACCATCGCCATTAGCATCTAAGTAAACTAGTAAGTGATTTACAGTAATTGATTTGAAGTTGTCATATTGTAAATGAGTTAATGTTTCTAATTTAGTATAGATATCATCATAATGTGATTCAATATCGTTTAAGTATAGTTCTCTTAATCTTGGCAATACAAAACCTTGTTCAACTGCTTCGTCCATATCTTTAGCGCCAAATGCTAATAATAAGAATTTAGCACGTCCCATTGAAGCTGGGAACCCTGATGAAGCATAAGCGTCTTGTGAGAAGTTTGTAATGATAGTCTTTAATTGTTTGTCATAGTCTTTCATTTCAGCATCTGTAACGCTATATAAGCCTTTTAATACTTCTTGAACAAGAATGTCTAATGCAAGGTTAACACCATATGATTTTTCTAAGTCTGTATATAGTGATTCAACAGTAATGAATTGGTCATTAACTTTTGCCACATTTACACCACTTTGGTTTTTAGCTGGTCCATTGTAAGTGTATGAACTTTCATAGAATGATCGAATGATTGGGTCATAGATTTCAATTGTAGCTTCTTCATATACTTTGTCTACAACAGAAGTAATGTATGAAGAAGTTAATAATGTTTTTTGGAATTCATTTCTTAATTCTGTCTTGAAAGTTTCAGGAACTGTTGAAAGGAATTCATCACCTTTTTCATTTAATACATCTGTAGAAACAGGGTATTTTTCACTATAGTTGCTTTCTAATTTGAATAAGAAGTAAACATTTGAACTAATTGTTTGTCTAGCGAATGCTTTTTTAGTTTCATTCTCATCTTTTTCATCATTTAATCCTACTAAAGTATTGTAGAAATAGTTTCTTACAGATGAGTTTACTTTACCTAATTCTTCATAAGTATATGTTGTTTTATATTCGCTACCATCAGCGTATGAAACAACGCCATCTTCTAATTTTAGTTGTTTGCTTAAAGGGTTAACTAAGTTAGCCATATCAACAAATAATGCAAATACTTCTTCGTCAGTTAATTGAGTATCTGAGTGTGATCCACTTGAAGTATTCGTTCTTACAGTGTATGAGCTGTAGAATCTTGCATAATTTTCTTCTGAAAGTGGTGCGTCATATGCGATATTTAAGTTATCTAATACTGTAGTAACTTCGCTTACATCTTTCCAACGATCGATACCACCATCAGTAGAAGTAGCTCTTAAGTCAGGAATTTTGTAGTAGTTACCAGCACTATTAGCTTTAACACTAAACACTCTTAATGCTGCATTTGCTTCATTTGCATTTAAGAAACGCACAAAGAAGACATCTAAATCATGACGATTTTGATAATTGTTCTTGTAGTAGTTCACTAATTTAGTGTCGGTAATGTATTGGCTTGAGTCTTCGTCGTTAACATCTAATTTTAGTTGTTCACTCGCATGGTGACGTTGAGCTAATCTCAATTCATATTGTTTAACAAGAACAGGAACGTTTTTGTAGTTACTGAATGGATTGTCGATATCTGTTGCAATATCAGTTAATGCATCTGCTACAGATTGTCTGTCTAAACCATTATCTAATAAATATAGTGAGTCAACATATGCGGCAATCTTCATTTCAATATTTGTAGGTGTTAAATCTTTTAATGATTCTTGGTCGCTCGTTCCAAAGATTGCTGAATTAACCATTTCATCTAATTGTTTAGCAACATCTTCATCATTATTTTGTAAAGCTGCTCGAACAACTGCTAGTTCGCTTTCAAATAAAACGCGATCAATTAGTCCAGAAAGTGTTTGAGCACCTTGCATACGTAATTGGTCGTATAATTCTTTTACAGTTACTTTATATCCATCAACCTCAACATAAGTTTCATCTAAATTAAGGTCTCCATAAGGTACCATTTCTTTTTTAGAGCATGCGACTACTACAACTGCAGTCAGTAATAAAACAACAATTAGTAACAGTCTTTTTGGATTAAAATTTTGTTTCATAAAACTGTATTCACTCCTTCAATGTATTTCATACAAGCATTTATAATATAGCATCTTTTAATTTCTAATGCAACCACTTTCATTTTATTTGATAATATCACACACTTTCATGATAGAATAAAAAAAGGTGATGTTAATGGAAATATATATTTTGGCTAGCGGGTCTAAAGGAAACGTAACGTACTTTGAGACAAATCATAAAAGATTTTTAATTGATGCTGGCATCACTTTTTCAAATTTAAATCAGAAAATGAAAGCGATTTGCAAACCAATAGAAAACGTAGATACGCTCTTGATTACACACGAGCATATGGACCACATAAAAGGACTTAAGGTTTTACTCAAACAAGGCTTTATACAAAATGTTTTTTTAACTAAAGGAACCCTTGATGCATTAGGTAAAGATATTCAAGATTTATTACCTTTAAATACAACAATAATTAGAGCTGACGAATCATTTTATTTAGAGGATATTCAAGTATTACCAATTATGCTTTCTCATGACGCGAATGAGCCTGTTGGTTTTGTCCTATATTATAAGGATAAAAAAGTTGTTTTATTAACGGATACAGGCTACGTTGATGATTCGTATGATGATGTATTAAGAAACGCAGATCTCTACATTTTAGAGGCGAACCACGACCCATATAAATTGATGCACAGTAGTCGCCCTTTTATGCTAAAAAAACGTATATTAGGTGAAACAGGTCACTTATCAAATGAAGATGCGGCAATTTTAATGAACCGCATTGTTGAAGAAAACCATTTTGCCATCTGGGTAGCAGCCCATATATCTGAAGATTGTAATTCCGCACTTGATATTGAAGAAGCGATTGTTAAAATTTTTGATGATCCAACAAAGATTGAGTTAAAGATTAGCTCACAAGAGACCTTGGAGAAAATTAAATTATGATTAAAATAATAGTTGTTGGAAAAATCGGTAAAAAGTATTTAACGGAAGCCATTGAGCACTACTTAAAACAAATGCCCATTAAAGTTGAAGTAATAGAACTAAAAGATGAAAAAGATATAACTGGCATGCAAATTGAAGGTAAGAAAATATTAGATAAAATCCAACCAGATCATTACGTTATTCCGCTAGTTATTGAAGGTAAAATGTTAGATAGTATTGAGTTTTCGAAAAAAATCGATGACGTTTTTACGTTATATAATAAGACGATTACATTTGTTATCGGTGGGTCTTTTGGGTTAAGTGATGATGTAAAAAAACGTGGAGATTTTCATTTATCGTTATCAAAAATGACATTGCCACACCAACTTGCCCGCTTATTTTTAATTGAACAAATATATCGAGCGTTAATGATTAAAAACAATCATCCGTATCATAAGTGAGGTTATTATGTTAAACGATAAAAAATATATATTTTGGGACTTTAATGGAACTATTTTGGACGACTTAGACTTGTGTTTTAACATATTAAACGATATGTTAATAGAAGTTATGCGACCAACAGTTACACTTGAAGAATATTTAGAAATTTTTACTTTTCCAATTATTGAATATTACGGAAAAGTCTTTGACTTAGATAAAACACCGTTTGCTGTTTTGGCAAAACGATTTATTGAAGACTATCAACCAAAAAGTTTAAACTTAAAACTGCATGAACATGTCCTTTCAACAATTAAACATTTTAAAGAAAAGAAAATTAAACAAGTTTTATTATCTGCTTCTGAAAAAACAAGATTAATTGAACAATTGAAGCATTATGAAATCTATGATTTATTTGATGATGTATTAGGGACAGGAGATTATTATGCAAGTTCTAAATTAGAGGTAGGCAAACGTTATGTTCAAGAACATCAAATAAAACCAGGAGAAGCCATTTTCATTGGAGACACCTTGCATGACGCTGAAATTGCTACGAAACTTAATATGGACTGTTTTTTATATACAAAAGGACATCAATCACGCAAAAGGCTATCAAAATATCCTTTAATTGATGACTTTAAGGCATTAATTAGGTAAAATATATGTAATCATATATTTATATTTAAATAAAAGGAGTCAAACATATGGGTAAGAAAAAGAAACTAGATGAAAAAACAAGAGTTAAAGGTTTTTTCATGGGCTTTAAAGATTTTATCACACGAGGAAATATTATTGACCTTGCCATTGGTGTTTTAATTGGGGGCGCATTTGGTAAAATTGTAACGTCGTTAGTTAATGATGTTATTATGCCACCAATCGGTATTTTATTAGGAAATGCAGACTTCACGTCACTTTCGATTGTGTTGAAAGATGCTGTCTATACAGCAGATGGCGAAACAATTTTAACGCCTGCTGTTGTCATTGCATACGGTAAATTTATTCAAACGACGGTTGAATTTTTAATTATCGCGTTTGTAATTTATACAGTTGTTAACGTTATTATTCGCAGAAGACAATTCCTTGAAAAATTAGAACAACAAGTCGCAGTTGAACCTGTTGAAGAACCTAAAGAAGAAGTTGTTCCAGAAGATATTTTATTATTGAGAGAAATAAGAGACGAACTTAAAAAGAAATAAATCATTTAGGGGGAAAAAAATGAGCAAAAAAGTAGCAGTATTAGCTTGTAGCAATGCGGGACTTGATTATTTGGATTATCCAAGTGATATTACCATTTTAAGATCAGTTATTCATTTTGGCACAGAAGAAACATATAATGACTTTATTGAAATGGATGCCAAAACATTTTATGAAAGAATTTCCAAAGAGCCTAACAATGTTCCTAAAACTTCCTACGCATCAATTGGGACAATGTTAGAGATTTTTGAAGACTTAAAATCTAAAGGTTATGATGAAGCCCTAGTTATTACGATTTCAGGTAAAATGAGTGGCTTAAATGAAGCCCTTCGTAATCTAGCAAGACAAGTGGAAATTAAACTAACAGTTTTTGATTCAAAAACAATCGCATACCCACAGGCATTTATGGTTTTAGAAGCACATCGATTACTCGCTGAAGGTAAAACAGTTGAAGAAATTTTACCTTATTTAGAACGTATTAGAGATAACAATCAAATGTATTTTGCTGTAGATACACTTCTATATTTAGTTAAAAATGGTAGACTTTCTAGATTATCAGGTACATTAGGTACCATGCTAAAAATTAAGCCACTCTTAACAATTAATAAAGAAGGTGCGGTAGAAACAGTTGAAAAAATTAAAACTTCTCCAAAAGCACTTCAAAGAGTGTTGGATAAATACTTTGAGGAAACAAAAGATTTAAATGTGTTAACGTATATTTCACATGCACATAACGATGAAGCCGTGAAATTTTTCACGGAAGCGATCCATAAAGTCTATCCAAAACGTAAAATTGTAACGTCATACTTAACACCAGTAGTTGGTGCACATACAGGTCCTAAAGCGATTGGACTAGGCTATATTGATATTGATAAAGCAAGATTTTAGTTGCACAACATAAAAAATTGTGTTAGTATTGTTTTAAACAAATGAAAGGTGATTTTCAATGTTTGACAAAAAGGTTACTTATTATTTTAGCTACTGTTAAAAAAGGACTGCAAGGCATTCCTTTTTCTAGTTGATAAAATAAAGGAGATAGCCAATTATGATACACATTCATCCTTGGAGAATCTCCAAGGATTTTTTTTCATACAAAGAAGGATTAGGTAAAAAATATGATTATTAGAATGAAAGATTTTGCAACAAAAGATGAAATACAAAAAGTTGTCAATTATTTAAAATCGAAAAACTTAGAGATCAAAGATGTCAGCAGCGATAAAGTCACAATTTTTGGCGTTATTGGTGACACAACTCAAGTAGATTATCATGGATTGTATGCATTTAGCGGCGTTGGTCAAGTAACTCGTGTTATGACACCATTTAAAAAAGCGAGTCGTGCATTCCATGAGGCAGATACGGTTATTGAATTTCCAAACGGCTTAAAAATTGGAGGCGATAACTTTGTTGTTATGGCAGGACCATGTTCTGTTGAAAACGAAGAACAATTAAGAATTATTGCCCATGAAGTTAAAGCATCCGGATCAAACTTTTTAAGAGGTGGCGCCTATAAACCAAGAACCTCACCGTATAGTTATCAAGGTATGGGTGTTGAGGGATTAAAATTATTAAGAAAAGTTGCTGACGAAGAAAACATGCTTGTTGTAAGTGAAATGATGAGTGCAGATGCCTTGGATGAGTTTGAAGCTTATGTGGATTTAATTCAAATTGGTGCACGTAATATGCAAAATTATGACTTGTTAAAAGCGTTAGGAAAATCAACAAAACCAATTTTATTAAAACGTGGATTATCAGCGACAATTGAAGAATGGTTAATGGCAGCAGAATACATTATGGCATATGGTAATGAACGTGTTATTTTATGCGAGCGTGGTATTCGCACGTTTGAAACATATACGCGAAATACGTTGGATATTAGTTCAGTGTTAAGTGTTAAAGAATTATCACATTTACCTGTTATTGTTGATCCTTCACATGCGGCAGGAAAATGGCAAATGATTGATAAATTATCACTTGCAAGTCTAGCTGTTGGCGCAGACGGTATTATTGTTGAGGTTCATCATGATCCTGAACACGCCATGAGTGATGGTGCACAATCTTTAAAACCAAAGAAATTTGATGAAATGATGGATCATATTCGCACTGCAGCTCCGGTATTTGGTAAAAAAATCGTATGAAAATTATGATTATTGGCTTAGGACTTATTGGAGGATCATATGCAGAAGGTCTAAAAGAAAAAGGACATACAATTTATGGGTATGATACCGATGAAAAAGTCTTAAAAGAAGCGATTGAATTAAACATTATTGAACCAAATACAAGTATTGAAAATATCAAAATTGCCAATTTGGTTGTTTTATGTTTGTATCCAAACGACAACATTGAGTTCATAAAAAAATATGGTCACATGTTCCACAAAAAACAAGTTATTACCGATGTGAGTGGAACAAAAGTCTATATGCTAAATAAAATAAAAAACATACTGCCGAAAGCAATAACCTATATTTCTCATCATCCAATGGCTGGTGGCGAGAAAAAAGGATTTAATAACCGCAATAAAGAGAAATTTAAAAATGCAAACTTCATCATCATCGGAAATAAAAAAAGCAGAAAAATGGAACCACTATTTGAAATTGCATATGACCTAGGTTTCGCAAATACGTTGGTAACAACAGCGAAAAAACACGATGAGTTAATCGCCTTTACAAGCCAATTAACTCATGTTATCGCAGTAAGTTTAGTAAATAGTGATTCTATGGCTGAAACTAAAGATGCCACAGGGGATTCTTATCGTGATTTAACAAGGATTGCAAAAATAAATGAAGTCATGTGGACAGAGCTTTTCATTGAAAACAAACATGCACTTTTAAAAAAAATTAAAGATTTTAAAAAGTCACTACGCGAGTTAGAAACTTTAATTAAAAATGAAAATCGCGAAGAAATTAAAAAAATGCTCGTTAAAGCGAGAGAAAAGAGGCAAACGTTTGATAAAAATTAATATGAATAACTACAATATCTTAATTGAATCGAATGTATTTGCTTCACTGAGGGATTTTTTGGACGAAATCAACAAACGTGTTTTCATTGTAACTGATACGAATGTTGATAACCTTTATGGCAAAGAACTAGCAAATATCTTAGATGGATTTGAAATAATCAAATATGTCATACCATCTGGAGAAACATCGAAGAACTTTAAAACATATGAAGCAATCATGCATCATTTTTTAAGCAAAGGTATTAAACGTTTTGATACATTAATTGCTTTTGGTGGAGGTGTTGTCGGTGATCTTGCAGGTTTTGTAGCTGCTACGTTGTTTAGAGGGATTGATTATATTCAAATTCCTACAACATTACTTTCACAAGTTGATAGCAGTATTGGTGGCAAAACAGGTATTGATACGCCCTATGGGAAAAATCTAATTGGGGCATTTTACGAACCTAAAGTTGTCCTAATTGATCCTAATTTTTTAAAATCACTTGACGATATAGAATACGCCAATGGTTTATCAGAAATGATTAAAGCTGGTTTAATTATGGATAAAGATTTGTTCGATCAATTAGAGAAAAGCCAAACAGTTAATGATGAATTAATCGCTCAAGCTATTGAAGTAAAACGAAAAGTTGTTTTACTCGATCCATTTGATTATAAAGAACGCATGCTTTTAAATTTTGGACATACATTTGGCCATGCAATCGAATTTAAACACCAATATGAAACATATAAACACGGTCAAGCAATTGCCTACGGTATGCTAATGTCTATTAAAATCGGTGAACGATTAAACCTAACAAATACGAATATTTACGATCGTGTTTACAACTTATTTTTAAAATTAAAACTTATAGAATTACCATTACTTAATCCAAAAGATTATTTGGACTATTTAAAATTTGATAAAAAACATTTAAGTAATGGTTTAAACTTTGTTTTAATTGATGAAATTGGTTCGGCATTTACTAAAACATTAGAATTAAAGGATTTGATATAATGGATATCGTTTTATCACCAAGAAAATTAGAAGGCTCATTAAGCGTTATCTCATCCAAGTCAATGTCACATCGGTATTTGATTGCCGCTTCACTAGCAAATGGAACAAGTACCGTAGGAAAACTATTGGATAGTGATGACATTACAGCAACAAAAAATGCACTGAAAAATTTCGGTGTTCGTTTTGAAATGTCTAAAGTTTTTGGTGGTTTTCTTAAACCGAGTGAGCACGCCATTGATTGTAACGAATCCGGATCAACGCTTCGGTTTTTAATTCCATTTGCTTGGTTGTTCAATAAACCTCAAACATTTATTGGGCGAGGAAAACTTCCAAAACGCTCCTTAAAAGTTTATGAAAATATTGCAAAGACATATAATTATCAATTTGATTATAAAAATGACTTTTTACCACTTGAAACAAGTGGTCCTTTAAAAGCAGGCGACTACTATATAAGTGGTGATACAAGCTCACAATTTGTAACGGGCTTGCTTTTTGTTTTACCTTTATTAAAGGATGATTCAAGAATCATTTTTACATCAACGCTAGAATCAAAAGATTATGCGATCATGACAATTGAAACAATGAAAGCTTTTGGTGTACATGTGATGTGGGATGATAAAATTATAAAAATTAAAGGGAATCAAACCTATATACCAAAAGACCTAAATGTTGAAGGCGATTATTCACAAGCCGCATTTTATATTGTTGCGGGGTTAATAAACGGTAATATAACACTAAGCAATTTGGACTATAATAGTTTTCAAGGTGATAAGGCCATTTTGAATATTATTAGAAACATGGGAGCTAAAGTTACAATCGATGGGGAATACTTAAAAATAACTAAACAAAAAACCTATGGGACAACCATAGACCTAAAAGATATTCCAGATTTAGGTCCAATTCTTATGGTTCTTGCAAGTTTGAGCAAAGGTAAAACAACCTTCATTAATATTGAACGACTAAGAATAAAAGAATCCGATCGAGTTTTAGCTATGCAAGACATGTTAACCCGATTAGGAGTTGATATTAAAGTATATGAAGACAAGGTTATCATTGATGGTAAAGAATTACTAGAAGGTGGCGTAACTGTCGATAGTTACTTAGATCATCGAATTGCCATGGCTGCAAGTATTATCGCACTTAGATGCAAAAATCCAATAACACTTACCAATGCCGAAGTCGTAAAAAAATCTTATCCAACGTTTTATGAAGATTATCAATCCTTAGGTGGTGAAATATATGAAATTAGATGAACTAAGAAAAGAAATAAACACAATTGACGAGCAAATTATGGATTTATTCAAACAAAGAATGTCCGTAAGTAAAAAAATAGGTGAATTTAAAAAACAAAACAATTTGCCAATTCTCGATAGTAAAAGAGAAGCATCGATGTTTGATGTTTATAAAAAGTTGTTCGATAATGATGACCTATGGAATCACTATAGAAAAGTTTTAGAAACGCTTATGAATGTATCAAAGGAATATCAAAATGAGTAAAGCGTTTGGGTTGCTTGGTCATAAAATAGGATATTCTAAATCAAAAGTACTACACGAGTTAATCGCAAATGTATTTGATTTAGACATAACTTATGATCTTTTTGATGTTGAAACAAAAGATATTGAAAACTATTTAAACGATGTTCGTCATGGAAAATTGAGTGGATTAAATGTTACAAAACCATACAAGGAATTTGTCATATCTTTTTTAGATGAATTGTCTAATAGCGCAAAACAAATAGGTGCTGTAAATACTATCTACTTAAAGAATAATAAACTTATAGGTGATAATACTGATTACGATGGTTTTATAAAACTGATTGAAAAAAATCAAATTGATGTTGTAAACAAAAAAGTCGTTATTCTTGGAACTGGCGGCGCAGCGAAAGCTGTCTATGAGGTTTTAAAAAAATATACAAAAAACATTTTTTACGTGTCAAGAAAAAAGACCGATGAATGCACGATTACATACAGTGATTTAAATACCATTAATTACGATGTTATTATTCAAGCGACACCTGTGGGAACTTATCCAAACATCGAAGATTCTATGTTAAGTAAAGAATATGTGTCAGGTAAAGTCGTTATTGACTTAGTGTATAATCCCAAAGTAACAAAAATTATGTCTATGGCAAAAGAAGCTTATAACGGGATAGATATGCTTATATATCAAGCCATAAGCTCACAAGAGCATTGGCATGGCACAACGTTTTATTTAAGTCCTGAGAATTATGAAAAAATAAAGGAGAAACTTGTATGAACAGATTTGGAAACCTATTTCAAGTGATGGTTTACGGTGAATCACATCAAAAGGCAATTGGCGTTGTTGTCGATGGTGTACCAGCAGGTATACAATTTGATTACGATTTAATAAAAAGTGACCTAGATAAAAGAAGACCTGGCGCAGTTGGTACAACACCACGTATTGAAAAGGATGAATTTGAAGTCACAAGTGGTATTTTTAACGGTTATACAACGGGTTCACCAATACATATCATGATTGAAAATAAAGATGTTCAATCAAAAGATTATTCAAATCTTGTTTATCATCCGCGTCCTGGTCATGCTGATTTTGTTGCCTATAAAAAATATCACGGATTTAATGATTATCGAGGTGGTGGACGTTTTTCTGGACGTGTGACTGCAGCACTGGTAGCTGCTGGCAGTATTGCAAAAATGTTTTTACCATTCAAATTTACACATCAACTTATTCAAATTGGCACATTAACGGATCTTTCAAAAATGGATGAATACTTAGAAAAAATAGGTAATGACAAAGATTCTGTAGGGGGTATTGTTGAAATTACGGTCAAAGATATTCCAGTTGGACTAGGCGAACCGTTTTTTCAAAAAATTGAATCGGTGTTAGGTAGCATGTTATTTTCAATTCCTGCAGTTAAAGGGGTGGCTTTTGGTGTTGGATTTGATGGTGTAAACATGTTAGGCAGTGAGTTTAACGATGTTATTTTAGATGACACTGGAAAAACGAAAACAAACAATAGCGGTGGTATTTCCGGAGGCATCACAAATGGAAATGATTTAGTTATTAAAGTGTTTGTTAAACCAACATCAAGCATTCGTAAACCACAAGAAACATTCAATAGAAAATCAAAAGAAACTCAAACCCTAGAAATTCAAGGTAGACATGATGTAGCAATCGTGCGTCGCGTAGGCATTGTTTTAGAAAATGCAGTTGCTATAGGGTTAGCTGATTTATATTTAATAAACAAAGCATACGAATAAAAAAGAGAGAGGTTATTGTTTGACGTTAGGTTTAGATAAAGTCAAAGGTTGCGGGCCAGCAACCCTTCAAAAGTTTAGAAACCAAAACATATGGTCAACCTACGACCTTCTTTTAGTTTTACCTAAAAAGTATCAAGTATTTAAACTCAATGACACATTAGTTCAAAATGAAGATATTTATATAAAAGTTAATGTTTATGAAGAACCAAAAGTTTTTAAAGGAAAAAAAATAAGTGGTCTCAAGTTTAAAGCTTATTTTAAACAGTTACTAATTAACGTAACTGTTTTTCAACGCGCTTATCTAGAAGAGAAGATTCAAGTAGGTATGGACATCTATTTATACGGTAAATATGAGAAAAAAACAAATAACTTTAATACGCAATCTATCTTATTTGAATTTATAGATGGAGCAATTAAACCTATTTATGATATTGATGGTGTAAAAGACTATTTAGTTATTAATATACTAAATGAAATTATTGATAACAAAATGGTTAATGTGTTTGAATTGTTACCAGATCGTTTAGTTCATGAAAAAAAACTTTTGGGAAGATACGATGCTTATGTATCCTTACATCGTCCTAAGTCAATGTACGATATTGAACGTGCAAAGAACCGTTTAAAATACGAAGAAGCCTATTTATTACAAAAAGAGCTACACGAAAAAGCTTTAAAAAAGGAACATCGAAAACCTAAACCCTATGATATTGATAAGGTTAAAGATTTGATTAACAAATTACCATTTGAACTTACACAAAGTCAAAAAACTGTTGTTAATGAAATCTTTATGGATTTTAAAAACGACTATGTTTCCTATCGATTAATACAAGGCGATGTAGGATCTGGCAAAACAATTGTAGCTGCACTTGGTATTTATGGTGCGATTACTGCTGGTGAACAAGTAGCCCTAATGGCTCCAACCGAAATGTTAGCCCGACAACATTTCGAAACTCTAAGTAAAATACTTGATGTAAGAATTGCATTGCTTACAAGTCAAACTAAAAATAAAAAGGATGTATACGAACAAATAAGTTACCATGATGTTGATCTAGTTATTGGAACACACGCACTTATACAAGATAAAGTGCAATTTAATAACTTAGGCTTAATCGTCATTGATGAACAGCATAAGTTTGGTGTTCGTACACGCGCTGAAATAATAAATAAAGCGGTTGATAAAGATGTCTTATATCTTACAGCAACACCAATACCAAGAACATTAGCTCTATCCTATTTTAGTGACACATCGATTTCAATTATTAATGAAAAACCACAAGACCGCAAACCTGTACTTACAAGCTATGTCTTAGAAACAGATAGACATATAATTATTGAACCGATTAAGAAGGCGTTAGAAAAAGAAGAAAAAGTATATGTTGTCGTACCTGCAATTGAATCTGATAATGTTCGTTACAACATTCAAACAACCTATGAGTTCTTACAACAATACGTTAACAAAGATGAGTTATATGTTGTTCATGGAAAACTAGATAATAAAACACAAGAAGAGGTTATCGAAAACTTTATTCAAGCAAAATCAGGAATTTTACTGTCTACTACTATGATTGAAGTTGGCATTGATGTACCACGTGCAACCGTTATGGTTATAATGGATGCACATCACTTTGGTTTAAGTCAACTACATCAATTAAGGGGACGTGTTGGTAGGTCAAGTCTACAAAGTTATTGTTATCTTGTAAGTAATAAAGAGGATAACGAGCGATTAAACATATTAACAGCTACATACGATGGCTTCATTTTAAGCGATTACGACCTTAAAATGCGTGGCCCTGGAAGTTTTCTAGGTATGAGGCAAAGCGGCCATATGCAGTTTAAGTTTTTAGACTTTGTAAATGATTTTGATATTATCAAAGACGCAAAACTTGCGTTTCAAAAGTACAGACTAAGATAAAATTTATGATATAATCATAATGTAGATTCATAAGAAACGAGGGAAAAACCATGATTAGAATAGCCGTTGATGGTATGGGTGGCGATTTTGCACCTGAGGTTATAGTCAAGGGAAGCTTACTTGCACTAGAAAAATTTGAAAATATACACATTACCATTGTTGGTGATGAAACAAAAATGGGGCCATTTTTAAAAAAACATGACCGCTTGGAAGTCGTTCATACACCAACATATTTAGAAATGGGAGTTAAAGACCCAATAAGTGCGTACCGCACGCAAAAAGATGCCAGCATGTTTATGGCGATGAATCTTGTAAAAGAAGGTAAAGCTGACGCAATAGTTACTGCAGGTCCAACACAAGCACTTGTAGTTGGTGGACATTTCATTATACGCAAAATGCCACAAATGCGCAGAATTGCGATAGCGCCAATTATTCCATCTTATGATGGACGTGGACGTATATTATTAGATTCAGGTGCCAATGTTGATTTAAGACCTGAACATTTACACGATTTTGCAGTATTTGCATCTATTGTTGCTAAAAACGTTATGAAACGTGAAAACCCACAAGTTGGTTTAATCAATATTGGTAGCGAAGAAGGTAAAGGTCGTGAATTTGATGTTGAAGCTTATAAGATTTTAAAAGAAAGTGATAAAGTCAATTTTGCTGGAAATATCGAACCTAAAGAAGTATTTGTAACAGATGTTGATATTTTAGTAGCTGACGGATTTACTGGTAACATTGTCATGAAAACAATGGAAGGTGCAGCACTAGGTTTAGGTAAAGTTTTAAAGCGTGAAATTAAAAAATCATTTTTCGGTAAGATTGGAGCAATCTTCATGAAGAAGAGTTTAACAAACTTTAAGAAGTCATTAGATGCATCTGAAATTGGTGGTGCATTATTAATGGGATTAAATAAAGTTGTTATCAAAGCACACGGATCAAGCAATGATTATGCTTTCTATAATGCAATTAGACAAGCAAAAGAAATGGTTGAAACAAAAGTTATTGAAACCGTAACACAGATTTTAAGTAAAGAAGATGAAGCATAGTGGAAAATTTATTAAAAGAAATTGGTGTAAAATATCGTCATTTAGAACTATATTTAACAGCATTTAATCACGCATCATACGCCTATGAAAATAATTTAGAAAACAATGAGCGTTTAGAGTTTTTAGGTGATGCAGTTATTGAACTATTAATGAGTGATTATTTATATAAAACAACAACCCTAGATGAAGGTTCGATGACAAAAAGAAGAGCACAGGCCGTACGCGAGGAAGCACTTGTGTTATATTCTGAAAAAATTGATTTACCAAGTAAAATTAAACTTGGGCGTGGAGAATCTGTAAAAGGGCCAAATCGCGCAATTATTGCGGATACTTTTGAAGCCCTTTTTGGCGCGATTTACTTAGACTTAGGTTTTGGTGAAACTAAACGTATGTTTAATAAAATTATCTTGCCACATTTAGAAAAGGTAAGTTCAATCAAGGACCATAAATCAATATTACAAGAATACATCCAAAGTGGTGATAAGCGTAATATTAGTTATCACACGGTAAAAGAAAGTGGACCTTCACACGATAAGAAATTTGAGGTTGTCGTAAAACTTGATGGTAACATCGTTTTAGGTAAAGGTTTTGGAAAAACAAAAAAAGAAGCTGAGCAGATGGCAGCTAAAGATGCGCTAAAGAAGGGAAATTATGATCTTAAAAAGGATATTTGATGAGTATAATTTTCAAATTGAACCGATAATAATTAAAGAGTATAAACGTTTGAACTTAACTTTTCCAGAAAGTATCGTTCTAATGGCTCTTTTTTCTATTTACCGTAAGCGTAAAACCTTTTCAATTTTAGCTATCTCAAGACGTGTTGAATTTAATAAAGCAGAAATTGGTGAAATTGTTGATTCTCTCATTAATAAACAATTTTTACAAGTAGAATTAGAGGTTAAAGACGATAAAACACGTGAGGTTTTTAACCTTGATAAAGTCTTTGAGAAAATTGAAGCATTATTTATTGAAGACCAAAAAGAAAAAAACATCTTACAAAAAGAACAAGATATCAAAATTACAATTAAAGCATTTGAAAATGGCATGGGACGTTTATTAAAAACGTATGAACTCGAAAATATTCGTCGTTGGTATGAAGATGATCTTTACACACATGATGATATTATGATTGCGATTGAACGTGCACAAAATCGCTTGAGTGTTAAATATGTTGAACGTATTTTAAGTCAAGAAAAGTTAGAAAAAATAGAAGTTGACCAGGAAACAGAAAAAGCATTAGAAAGTTTATTTAAAGCCGTATGAGTAATCATGCACAAAAAATCATTGACGTATTAAATGAGATGTTTCCTGATGCAAAGGCAGAATTAGATTTTACAAACAACTTTGAACTTTTAATAGCTGTCGTTTTAAGTGCACAAACCACCGATGTTGGAGTGAATAAAGTTACGCCGGTATTATTTCAAAAATATTCAACACCTGAAAAAATGATGCATGCACCAATTGAAGATCTAGAAAATATACTTAAATCGATTGGTTTATACAAAAATAAAGCGAAAAATATTAAAGCTTTATCAAAAATTCTTTATGAACAACATGATAGTAAAGTGCCAAGCGATAGACAAGCGCTTGAAGCACTTCCTGGAGTTGGTAGAAAAACAACAAATGTTGTTATAAGTAATGCATTTAATATACCTGCATTTGCTGTAGATACACATGTGGAACGGGTATCCAAACGATTAGGTATTGCAAATACCAACGATAATGTTATAACTGTTGAAAAAAAACTAATGGAATATTTTGATAAAAAGCACTGGCTAAAACTTCATCACCAAATGATTTTCTTTGGCAGGTATCACTGTAAAGCTCAAAAGCCTAACTGTGCTGCATGTCCATTATTCGATATATGCACATACGATAAAAAATAGTATTTGAACCAAGGTATTCAAAAAAAGTTAGATTTATTTTTCTGCTTTCGCTATAATTTTTCTAAAAAAAAGGAAAGGATAAAGATAAATGATCGATTTGAATCAACTTGGTTTTTTTATTAGTCATCACCGCAATCGGAAAGGCCTTGCCAAACAGACAATCGGCTCGAGTTTGAAACATTTTCGGCTTCAAAAAAACCTAACACTTGAAGAAGTATCAGATGGCATTTGTAGTGTTTCTTACTTATCCAAACTTGAAAATAATTTATTAATACCAACCGATAAATACTTGTTACAATTAAAGGATAAATTAAAATTAACAGATTTAAACTTAGAGTTTGCAGAAAGTAATGTTATTCATCAAATGCTAGATGCAATTGAAAACGATGATTTATTGAAGCTTGAAGATTATGAAAAGTTTTTTGAACAATTTGACTATCGCTCAAAACTTATTAAATATGCATACGATATTTACAATCATATTGAATTTGATTTATCCATTATTTATAGCGATTTAATTATATATGCTTCACAATTTACAACCGATGAATTTATCTTATTTTTATATGTAACTGCGTTATATTTATATAAGGAGAGTTATTTTAAAAAGGTTGTTCATTTAACCAAATCACTTTTAACCTTTGAAATAGACCGACCAAGATTTATGGCGAAAGTTAAATATTTAAACACAGTATCTTTGTATCGATGCGGTAGTCTTATCCAAATTGACAAAAAGTATCAAAGTACACTCAATATGTTAATTGATCGTCAAATGATTAATTATGTAATTGAACTACAAAAAAGATACTTACTTTTTTTAAGTAAGTACCTAAGCATTCGTGAACTTAAAACAAAGATTAGTGGGTTAAATCATTTGAATCGTGAAGAAAAGCATTATATTAAAGCTGTTGGACATTTTTCAAAGGGAAATTATGATAAAGTATTAGAGTTTACAAAAAACATATTAACAAAAAAATCCACATACTTTATTATACATTTGTGTGCATTAGATAAACTTAAAAAACACGAAGTAATTTTAGATTTGTTAACAAAACATAAAAGTTTATTTAAGACGCTAGACAAACACGAACAAATCATTATGGAGTACTTAGAGAAAAAATGTAGGAAGGATTCAACGCTCTTAAATTTTTTGAAAACTAAAATTATGGGCACATATTTTACATCAGAAGACTTCGATTACAGACAGTATTTACTTGGCGAGTTGAAAAATCTATATCGTGACAAAAAATACTACAAAGAAGCATTAAAAGTTAGTGAACAGATTGCAGATGAAATAAAAGAAGCGGCTAAAATAGAATAGCCGCTCCTTTTTTTAAGTAGATATCTTTTTGTAGTAAAGTTAATTTACCGGTTGCACTATCACGCTCGAAAAGCGTTAAATTATCACTATGCATATTTGCAACAACAACGAATTTTTCGTCTAAGCTTAAGTTAAAGTCTCTCGGGTGTTCACCACATGTATCGACGGTTTGAATAAGTTCTTTTAACTCAATATTGATAACGGATAAGCTTTCACGCCCTCGATTTGCTAGATATAAAAACTTTTCATCATGCGTTATACGTATCGCAGAAGCACTGCTTCGATCATTTCTTGGTAAAAACATTTTATGCGTTTCAACAAAGTAGTTGTCTTTAAACGCATGAAATGTCACGGAACATTCATATTCATGTATTACATATA
>DUPY01000008.1 GCA_012838065.1 Acholeplasma sp.
AATACCAAGTAAAATAACTACTTCAAACTCTAAGCCTTTTGATTCATGAATTGTTAGTATTTTATTGTTTAAGTTACTTAAAATAAGTTGTTGTTTCAAGGTATATGCACGTTCATGCGTTCTTGTTAGTATTACTAGATTTGGATATTTTTCGATAAGTTTAAGTATCATTTTTGATTCTTCTAAATAATTGTTGAATTTCAAATATCCTATGATGTTTTTATCTTTCTTATACGCAACCATTTTCTTTTTTATTCGATTTTTATTATGACGTATTAAATTGTTTGCTGATGTTATAATCGCTTCATTAGAACGATAATTCATATCAAGGTCATATGTTGTTGCATGAAAGAACTTAATATACTCGTTAATAATCGATTGTTTTGTTCCTCGAAAAGCATAAATGCTTTGGTCAGGATCTCCAACTGCAAACACATGAGTATCTTTTTTTGCTAGTTTCTTTAATATTTCAAATTGTAAATCATTGGTGTCTTGAAACTCATCAATAAAAATGTAAGTATAATTTAAATTAAGTTCGCCAATCTTATTTAAAAACATGTACTCTATATCGTTAAAGTCCTTTAGTTTCATAGTTTTCTTGTAGCGTACATAGTTATCATATCCTTTTGGTTTTGGAAACGAGGTCTTAATATCAAATAAACTAAATTTTAAGAGTTCTTCTTTTGGAAAAATGTCTTCATCATAAATTGAAAAGTTGCCATCGTAAACATAGTAATAACATAACGCATCAAATGTAAAAACATCAACAAGCGCATTGTTCAAGCGCTCACGCATTTCAATTGCTGCTTTTTTAGTAAATGTAATCGCAAGTATTTTTTTTGGATCCTGCGTTTTAAGTATATTTTTAATTCGATGAATAAGTACCGTTGTCTTTCCACTTCCCGCAGCGGCAATCAACATAATATTTCGATCTTGTGCGTGAATAACTTTAGTTTGCTTATCATTCATAAAAAAATCACCCTACTATTTTAGAGTGATTTTATCGTTATTACTTGATTTTTTTAAGCGATGGATGTTTGTCTGCAATTTCTTTAACACCATGTGGTAAAGCAAACGCAATCTTTAATATTCCATCTTTTGAAGTTACAACTATACCTTCGCCAAAAGTTGCGTGCATCACCTTATCTCCTGTTTTAAATCCCTCAAGATGTCTTGTCATTTCTTGCATTTGTATTTGAGTTTTAGGCTCTAAAGCTTTTTTGGTTTTATCTTGCATTTCAATAACAAATCTTGAAACTTTTGGAAATTTCAATTGCCCATATTGTAATCTTTTACCAGCAAAAGAAACAAATAAATGTTCTTGTGCTCGCGTAATGCCTACATAGGCAACGCGACGCTCTTCTTCAAGCTCACGCAAATCAAAAAAAACACGCTCGCTTGGAAATATGCCTTCTTCCATACAAACCATAAAAACCGCTTTAAACTCTAGGCCTTTAACTTGATGATAGGTTGACAATATAACAGCATCATCTGTTGAATCATTTTTATCTTTATCCGTATACAACGCAATTTGGTCTAAAATTTGTTGTAAGACTTTTCGGTTATTTCCTTGATAAAACATATGATTTGAAGCAAACACACTTTTTAACTCTTTAATATTATCAATTCTATCTTTTGCAATATCATCATTTTCATTCATGAGCATATCAAAATATCCACTATCTTTAAAAACAATATCAACAACGTCTTTTATATTTTCGACATCATCTAATTTTTCTTGCATAGAGAAAATCATCTTTTTAAAGTCATGAAGGCGTTCGTTAGTTGGCCCATTAAAGCGATTTAAGTCAATCGCATCAAACATGGAAATGTCGCGAATAATGGCCTCCGCTTCAAGTTTATTTATCGTTGTATCACCAATTTTACGCTTAGGTTCATTGATGATTCTTTTCAAATACATATCCTTATTTGGATCAATTAACACTTTAATATACGCAAGCATATCTTTAATTTCTTTGCGTTCATAAAAGGAGAGCCCACCATAGATAACACTTTTTATGCCATTACGTATAAAAACATCCTCAAAAATACGGCTAAGTGCGTTATTGCGGTATAAAACAGCAATGTCCCCATAGTTGTATTTCCCTGAGCGTACGAGTTTTTCGATACGGTAGACAACGTATTCTGCTTCTTCAAAGTCACTATCACAACGCATATATTCAATTGGATTTCCAAGTCCAAATTCACTACTTAAGTTTTTAGCTTGTGGGCGATTAAAGTTATGACGTATCAAATTGTTCGCCGCTTTTAAAATCAAATTGGTTGATCGATAGTTGTGATTTAATACAATTTTTTTCGCGTTAAAATCTTGAATAAACATTTGGCTGTTTTGATAATTAGCACCTCTAAAAGCATAAATACTTTGATCAGGATCTCCAACAACACATAAATTTCTGTGTTTTTCAGCTAATATTTTCAAGATTTTATATTGATTGATATCCGTATCTTGAAACTCATCTACTAAAATATGATCAAACATATTTTGATACTTGGTACGAATTTCTAAGTTCGTTTCAAGTATTTCTAATGTTCGCATAATTAAATCGTCAAAATCCATAAGATTTTGTCGTTTCAAATGTTGTTCGTATAAATTATATATATTTTCTAAAAATTCTTCCTTGTCTAATCTATATTGATTTTTTCGATCTGAAATATAACCCTTAATAATTCTTGGTGTATATTTTTTTGTGTCTTCCCCTTGTGCTTTTACGATGTCGCGTATGATTTTCAAACCGTCTTCTTCATCAATAACATCAAATGTAAAACCATAATCTAAAGTATGTGCTTCTTGTCGTAAGAAACGTAAACCAAACGCATGGAATGTATGTAGCCAAGCACCCATTTGATGTGGCGTAATCATTTGGTTGATACGTTCACGAATTTCACGAGCCGCTTTATTAGTAAATGTTACAGCTAAAATTCGATTAGGGTCAACCTCATTTCCTTTAATTAAACGAGCGATGCGAACCGTCAAAGTCTTCGTTTTTCCTGTTCCCGCACCAGCAATAACAAAAAGCGGTCCTTGATTGTAATCGACCGCAGCTTTTTGTTCTTCGTTTAACATTTCATATTGTGTATAATAGTTTGTCATTTTAAATCCTTATTATTTATATGAACTCTTTAATGGCACAATTTCATTAAATTGTAAATCGCTTGCTGTTGATGTTGTATCAACACTAAAGTATCCTTGTCTTAAGAATTGGAATTTTTCTAAAGGTTTTACGTTTGCTAAAGATTTTTCTACAAAGCCATGTTTTTTCGTCCATGAATCTTTATTGAAACGATCTAAAATATTTTCTGATTCAATATCTAGCATCATTGGTCCAAAGAAGTTAAATGTGGCAGGAACAGATTCATCTGCAGAAACAAAATGAATGGTACCATTTGGTTTTCTTTCATTAAATCCAGAACCACTCTTAGTAGCTTCATCGTATGTTGCAAGCACTTCAATTATGTTACCATCTTTATCATAAACAACATCGTTGGCTTTAATAAAGTATGCGTTAAATAGACGCACTTCTTCGCCTAAGGATAAACGTTTGTATTTTTTATTTGGCTTTTCGACAACAAAATCATCTCGTTCAATATAAATATTTCTACTAAATGGAATGTTTCTTACACCTAAATCTACTTCACCATGATATGGGGCTTCCAAGTATTCAATTTTTCCTTCAGGATAGTTTGTAATTGTCACTTTTAATGGGTCAATAACAGCCATTGCTCTTTTCGCTTTATTTGCTAAATCATCACGTAAAGCAGCTTCTAACATATCATTACTAATTGTAGAATTCACTTTAGATAAACCGGCAGATAAAATGAAGTTTCGAATAGCATCTGCCGTATAGCCACGACGTTTTAATCCCATAAGTGTTGGCATTCTTGGATCATCCCAACCTGTAACTGTTTTCGTTTCAACAAGTTCTCTTAAGTAACGTTTGCTCATGACCGTATTTTCAATGCTTAGACGTCCAAACTCAATTTGTCTTGGTACTAATGGCATTTCTGTTTCTTGAACTACCCAGTCATATAATGGTCTGTGGTCTTCAAACTCTAAACTACACAATGAATGTGTAATACCTTCAATAGCATCTTCTAGTGGATGAGCAAAGTCATACATAGGATAAATACACCATTCGTCTTTTGTATTATGGTGTTCGGCATAACTAATACGATACAATACTGGGTCACGCATGTTCATGTTTGGACTTTTCATATCGATTTTAGCTCTTAAGACACATTCGCCTTCTCTAAATTTACCGTTTCGCATGTCTTCAAATAATTTTAAATTTTCTTCTACTGAACGATTACGGTATGGTGATTCAATGCCTGGAGTTGTTACATTACCACGCATACTTGCAATTTCTTCAGCAGTTGAGTGATCAACGTACGCTAGGCCTTTTTTAATTAAAATGACTGCTCGTTGATACATTTCTTCAAAATAATCAGACGCAAAATAAATCGCCTTAGGTTCGTAGCCTAACCAGCGAATATCATCTAAAATTGCGTTGACGTATACGTTATCCTCTTTTTCAGGATTTGTGTCATCATATCTTAAGTTTGTGTACCCACCAAAATGTTTTGCAAGCTCAAAGTTAATAATAACTGCACGCGCATGACCGATATGTAAAAAGCCATTTGGCTCTGGCGGGAATCTGGTAATGATTTCATCATGTTTTTTTGATTCTAAATCATTCTCCATTATTGTTTTAATAAAATTTGATTGGTTTTCCATAAGCCACCTCTTCACTAGTTCATTATATGATAAAAGGGTTAAAATCTCAATACAAAGACAAACAAAAGCGGTCCCAACTAAGATAAATCTTAGTTCTATATAAATTATCGAATAATAAAGAATTTTTTGAACTTATTTATCAAGCTATATACACGTATATTCTTTGATTTTATATTAAAAAAACACATCCAAATATGTAGACTACTCTTATCGTTTTTCGATATTATTTTTGTATCTACTTGGAGGTGTTTTATTAAGATAGCGTTGCTTGTGGTTATGTTTTAATTAAGCACGCATATACTTTGGTGCTTTTTTTACATAAATTTGAATAATTATAAATAGAATAGCGTTTAATACTAAAAGGACAAGACTGTAATCTCTTAAAGATTTATCCAAGGATAGTGCTCCATAGAAAAGGATGCCACCTAAAACAATAGCTTTTGAAAAATTAATCAAAGTTTTTAAGCGCTTAGTGTTTTTTGTAAAAAGACAAAATATTACAAATGTCACAGTTAAGAGCGCTATTGATCCATAAGCATACAAAAACATAATCAATAACCCTGTTTCGTTTAAACTTCCATGAACAGTTTCAATATATTGATACCTTAGACCAAAGTAAATCGATATTAACGAAGCTGATAATAGAAGTATAATAAACAAGCAGCGTAAGCACTTCATTATTCATGGTAAGACTTATAGATTTCTATAAGTGTTTTAAATTCATGCTTATATGGATCATCTTCTAGATTAACAATGTCTTCTAGTCTTTCTAAAACTGCATAAAGATTTGCTGTGCCTTTGAATTTAGAATCTCTTAAAATAAGACCAAATTCAACAACCGATGTAATAAAATTAATGTCATCATTTTGTGGTAAAAGCGTTGCTTGTCTTAACTCGGTTACTTGTTCTAAGACTGTATCTTTACCGACTTCTGGGTCTTTATAACGGATGATGAAATCTGCATATTTTGCATCTTCTACGAAATCATCTTTTAACTTAATTTCATAGACAACCGTTACTTGATGCCCTGCACCAATTTCACCAGCATCTGTCTTGTCATCATCAAATTCTTCATCTGTTAATTGTCGATTTTCGTAACCGATTAATCGATACGCTTCAACGACATCTTCATTAAATGATATTTGAGCTTTAGCATCTCTTGCGACTGTGTATAAAGTACCATTAATATCTTCAATAAGCGCTTTTCTAGCTTCTAATAAGTTATCAATGTAACCATAATTACCATTGCCTTTACTTGCTAAAGTTTCAAGTTTGTTATCTTTGTAGTTGCCCATACCAAATCCAAATACTGATAGATATATTCCATCTTCACGTTCTTTTACGATTAGTTCTTCAAGCCCTTTTTGACTACTTATACCAACGTTAAAGTCGCCATCTGTTGCTAGTATAACTCGATTATTTCCGCCTTCAATAAAGTTCTTTCTTGCAATACTATAGGCTGTTTGAATACCTTTAGCACCAGCCGTTGAACCACTTGCTTGTAAATCAGAAATGATTGCTTCGATTTTTAATTTTTCACTACCCATTTCACCATCAAGTAATACCGCATCGCTTCCTGCGTATGTAACGATCGATACGCGATCATTTTCATCTAAATTTTGTAATAACATAATAAATGCTTGTTGCATTAAAGGTAGTTTATTAGCTGCATACATAGATCCGGATACATCAAGTAAAAACACCAAATTGTTACGAATATCTGTCGTTTCAATATTTTTTGCTTGCATACCAACGGTAAGTAAATATGTATCTTCTGTCCAAGGTGTTTTAATAACTGAGGCTACAGTGTTTAATACATCGTTTCCTTCTGGTTCACCGTATTGATATTTGAAATAATTAATCATTTCTTCAATACGAACTTGGTTTTTACTTATTTTTTGTTTGTTTTTGATAAAGTTTCTTATTGTTGTATAAGCTGCAGTGTTTGCGCTTAGTGAAACGTTTGATGTTTTTTGTTCACTTGTTAAAACAAACTCATTTTCAACTATTTCATTAAATTCATCATCAGTCATATTTTCATCGATATAACCCTTGCCTAAATCCGTACCACCAGGGCCATAGCCGCTACATCCTGCTAATCCAATCATTAGCATAATTATAAATGCTACAACAGCGATTTTTTTCATAATACCCTCCCATATATACTTAAATTAATGTCTTGTATAAGCCTTAACATCGAGTTCAATATCAATTGTACCTGTACGATTACCTTTACTTACTTGAACTGTAAGTGTTTGTGGCTCCTTGTCAATCACGAAATGATCCATACTATAAGAAGTTTCTTTTAATAGCTCAACACCTTTTGTGTACGAAACTGTGTAATTTTCATCATGAACGCTCTGGATAAGATAAATACGATCATCTTCTAATCCTACATAAAGTGTTAGTGTTGTTTCATTATCAACATTAATATGATACACAGACATTCTGCCATAATATTCAAAATGGTTTTTTAAATAAAACTCTATGTCTGAGTTGCTTTTTACATAGATGTTCGATTTAAAACTTAAAGTCATTGGTTCTACTTCTAAATCTGGATTGTCTTTCGGACTTAATAGAGGCATGGCAATAATCAAGGCAAAGATTGCTAGAAAGACATAAGCGAGTTTAAATGTTAAATACCATTTTCTCTTTGGTTTAAATATAAGCTTACGTTTAATTTCATTAATATCAATGTTTGGATGATTATGTTTTTCGTAAACTTTTAATAAATCTTTTACACCTTTTTTCATAAAAATATGCCTCCTTCCTTATAGAACTCTCTTACTTTTTTAATGGCTCTGGCATATTTATTATTGACAGCACTTGTTGTTTCTTCTCTCAATAATCCAATTTCTCTAAAGGTCATACGATGATATAGATGTAGGGCAATAATATCTATTTCATCTGCATTAAGAACTCCTTTAAATTGATTTAGAAGATCTTCAAAATCATCAACGACTTCCTCCCGAGCAGCCATATTTCTTATATACTCATCATTAAGCACATAGCTTTTTTTCTTAACATAATTTAATGCGTGATTTTTCGCGATTTGTAAAAACCAATACTTGAACTGTACATTGTCTTTAAGAGACTGAATGTTTTCATACATTTTAACGAAAACTTCTTGTGTTAAATCCTCGGCATCTAGCTTATTTTTGACAATCTGAAAAATGACGTGATAAATAAGCTTGACATACATCTCATAAATTGTGTCAAATGCTTTTTCATCGCCTTTTTTTAACTTTTTGATGATTTTATCTATACTACGTTCCCGCAAGGTCATACCCTCCTGTCAAATCAAGTATAGCATATCACCAGAACATTTAAAATAAAGCTTTGGACTTAAATTATGATTTCATGAAATCTGGATCCACTTAATAAGACAATGTATTCTTTCGATTTCTCCGCTTAAAATAAAAATATAGATCTATAATTAACACTAAGCTTATTTATGAATGAATCACACGAACTCACATAGCCAAAATAACTATCTTGAAATTTTTCAATATTTACTTTTTTAAACGTAATTGTATTTACTCTCGTTATGTTTTTAAAAAATATACAAAGAAAAAAGGGCATTTTCTCAAATGCCCCTTATTCTACCATATGTTTTTGGAAAGGGTATCAAATGTATAATTAAGGTAATAAGTCATACAGATCGATACCATCTAACGCACCATTTAATAAATCTAATACTTGATCTATAACTGCGGGGTCAGTGTTTGGATTTGTTAATAATCCGCTAAATTCATTAATTGCTTCTTCTAATGCTACAGGGTCATCTAATTGAGCTAAAATATCTTCTGCTAAATTCTTAACATCCGGATCGGTAATGTTATCGACAATGTCTTGTAGACCTTCTTCAATAACATCACGTACCACACTTAAATCTGCGCTTGTTTCAACTGTAAATTTAAGTGTGCTCGATTGAACCTCTATGTCCTTAATCGTCATACCTTCTTGGTTAAAGTTGTCTGTAAAGTCTTTAATAACAAAACCACTTTGAGTCATAAGCTCTACATTAGCACCACTTAATAACGCATGAACGTCCGCACTATCAATTGAAATTTCGCCCATATCGATACTTGTAAAGTTAATCTTTAAGTCTTTACCATCAATATCAAGTGTTGTTTCAATTTTAATTACGGATTTAAATTGTTTACTTAAATCATCTGTTGTAATTAAGAGTGGTAATGAAATTAATAATTTATCCCCACTTAATACTATGTGTGGCGTCTCAACAACTACTTCATAACCTTCGACGATTGGTGTTGTAATAAGTGATGTCTTTGTTAAATCACCTTGAGTAAGTAAATAATCAATAAGTTTGTTTGTATCTAATTCATTAAAATTAATTACAAGTTCGTCACTTACAAGTAAACTTGCAAACGCACCAGGCATTTTAGATTCAAAGAATAATTGGAATTCTTCATCTGATGTAATACGGTCAGCATTTGCTAAGCGTGCAACCGGTGTTGTATCGCTTAATTTATTTAAGTTAAGGTCTACACCCAAAGACTTATCAACAGCTTTAATATCAATTAATTCATTATCATAAACGATATTTAATACAGCTTCTAGTGTTGCTTTTTGTTGAGGATCATCAATTTGTGCATCGATAAAATCTCTTAAATCTACGGTAAGTGTACGCTTCTTCATATCAAACGTACCAATATTACCAAGCGAATCATTCACTAATTTACTAATATCTTGTCCAGAAATAGCTTTATAAAGACTAGACGCTGGACCGGATATCCACGCCAGTGGTAATTTACCAATATTGAATTTATCTAATTTTAATACAATAACGCCATCATCTTCAGTAATGTTGAAGGCAAGCATAATACGCGTTTTGTATGTGATTGGTCCAACAAATAAATGGACACCGGATTCGATAAATACTTTATCAGCTTCAAATTTTGTCCAAACACCTTGGAAACCATACATAGAGTCGTTTAATACATAGGCAAAATCTGTAGTATTTCCATTCATTTGATCAACCAAAGTATTACGAATTAAATTATTAGCATTACTTTGTTTAAAACCGATGTGCAGAGGTTTCGATGAATCATCTAAAAATTCATCAACTTGTTCTGAAATCATTTCCGTCATGTTGGTTGGAGCACCAACCTCATTGTAATCATCAATCGGCATTTTTGCATCTTTATAAAATAAGAAAAGTATTAATCCAACAAAGATTAACAAGCCAACCAATAGTTTAAATAGGAACTTCAATTAAATCCCTCCTTTTGCCTTTATATTATACGTTTTTATTTCAAATTACAATTGTTTTACAATCAAAATATTATCGACGAAAATCGATGGTTGAAATACCTTCGATTAAATAGTCTTTTTTGGCCCCATTAAGTTTGTATTCAAAATATGCTGCGCTTGCAATCATTGCTGCATTATCCGTACAAAATTTCATACTTGGTATAAGTACTTCAGCACTTGTTACTTCCTCTAAAATGCGATTTCTCAATCCCTTGTTTGCTGCAACGCCTCCAGCTAAGATAAGCTGTTTTGCTGGATACATCTTAAGCGCTTGTTTGGTCTTTCCAACGAGTACATCAAGCACGCTTGCTTGAAAAGATGCACACATGTTTTCAACGTTAACTTCTTCTTTACGTTGTTCTAGATTATGAACTAAGTTAATTACTGCGCTTTTTAACCCCGAAAAACTAAAATTCAAGTCATCTGTGTCTAACATTGGTCTAGGAAGTGAATATGTGGGTATACCTTGTGCAGCAAGTCTATCAATAACTGGACCTCCTGGATAAGGTAATTTTAATGTTCTAGCAACTTTGTCATATGCTTCACCAACGGCATCGTCTTGTGTTTCACCGAGTAATTTAAACTTCATGTGGTCTTCTAAATACAGCAATTCTGTATGCCCACCACTTACAAGTAATGCAAGTGCTGGAAACTTCATTTCGTGTTCTAAGTTTGCTGCATAAATATGGCCAATTAAGTGGTTCATACCTATAATTGGTAAATCATGTGCATAGGCAAAAGTGGTTGCTGCATTAATACCTACAAGTAAAGAACCAATCAAACCTGGTCCTTGTGTTACAGCTACTACATCAATATCAGAAACTTTAATACCAGCATCTTTAATAGCTTTTTCAAAAACAGTTGTCATGTAAACAACATGATTTCTTGAAGCGATCTCCGGTACTACGCCTCCATAGATTTTATGGATATCTATTTGTGATAAAACAACGTGTGATAAAAGTTCTCTTTCATCTTTTAAAATGGCAACACTTGTTTCATCGCAACTGCTTTCTACAGCGAGTATTATCATAATGTCACTTCCTTAATATAAACATATGCATCTTCGTTTTCATAATAATCTTTACGAATGTATATATTATTAAATCCTAATGATTCATAAAAACGACGTGCTTGTTTATTGCTCTTTCTTACTTCTAATGTAAAGTTTTTAATTTGTTTTTCTTCTAATACTTTGAATGCTTCGTTCATGAGTTTTTTTCCATAGCCTTGGGCACGATAATTTTCATCCACGACTAAATTTAATATTTCTGCATTTTCATCTAATAATCTTATGCCTAAAACACCAATAATTTGATGATTGAGTTCACAGATATAGATGATTGAACTTGGATTATGTAAAATCTCATGTACATAAAATGTATAGCCTAAGCTGTGATTAAAAGCTTGTTCTTCTAGGCGAACAATTGCTGGTATATCAAGTTCTTTGGCTTGTCTTATCATAATTCATTTCCGCCTCAGTACGTCTTAAATAGTTTGGTACTAATAAATGAATATCTTCGACTTTTGTTGTATGCTTTAAAACAACATCAACGTTGATTTTATAGGTATCTTCATTGATTAAAACATTAGTAGCTTCCTTATAGATGGACTTTGTTTCAAGTTCGCTTAATAATCTTAATTTTTCTTCTAACTTCGTTTCGCCATTAAAATATGCGCCAGAAAATACTTGGCCCCTACGCGCATCAATCATAGCAAGCGTTAAGCCATTGTAACCACTAGTAAGCAACAAAAGACTACTAATTGTTTCAACTTCAATATTTTTTGTATAACCAAGCATTTTAGCAACCATAACGGCGATACGAATACCCGTGTAAGAACCAGGTCCAATACCAACAACAATTTTTTTAATATCATTAATGGTACAATCGTTTCGTTTTAAAAGTTGATCTAGTCGGTCAATAACGTATTTTGCATGGTCATTTTTTGCAACCCTTGTCTCAAAGTCAACGAACTTGTTATTATCAACAAGTCCTATGTACATTAAGTTGGTTGATACATCTAATATAATAGTTTTCATAAATTATCTAAAACCTCTTCATCTAAAAGGTGACTATCAAAGTGAAAGACTCTTGTGTTGTCATCTAACTTTTCTATTTTAATAAGTAAGTATTCATTCGGTAACAACTCATTTACTTGAAATGGCCATTCGATAACGACGATATCATCGCTGTCAATATAATCTTCTAAGTCAAAGTCACTACCTACTTCGCTTAAACGATACAAATCTAAATGATAAAGTTTTTGTCCGTTGTTTATAGGATACACTTTTAAAATGGTAAAAGTTGGGCTATTGACTGTTTTTTCAATGCCCAAACCTTTCGCGATTCCTTTAGTAAGTGTAGTTTTACCTGAGGCTAAATCGCCCTCAAGTAAAACAACAACATGCTTATCGATTAAATTTCTTGCTAGTTTTTCACCAAGTGCTAATGTTTCTTCTGCACTATATGTATAAATTGTTTTCATTATTTTTTTAATATATTTTCGTATCCTTTTTTACCAAGTAAGGCAAACATATTTTTCTTATATGCTTCAACACCTGGCTGATTAAATGGATTCACACCAATCATGTAAGCACTCATTGCGCATGCTTTCTCAAAGAAGTACACTAAGTAACCAAATGTATATGCGTCAAGTTCTGGTATTTCTAATAAGATATTAGGAACTAAACCGTCCTTATGCGCCATCATTGTACCTTTTAATGCTTGTTCATTTACATAGGATACCGTTTTACCAGCTAAATAATTAAGTTCATCTAAGTCATTTTCTTCTGTCTCTAAGACAACGTCATAGCTTAGTTTGTTTACTTTAATAATTGTTTCAAATAAATGGCGTTCACCTTCTTGGATGTATTGCCCTAATGAATGAAGATCTGTAGAAAATGCTGCACTAGCTACAAAAAGGCCTTTATGATCTTTTCCTTCTGATTCGCCGAATAATTGTTTCCACCATTCAGAGAAAAACGTCAATCTTGGTTCATAGTTTGCAAGCATTTCTATTTTTTTACCTTCTGTATACAATTGGTAGCGCATCGCTGCATACAAATAACTTGGGTTAACGTTTAAGTCTGGATTCATAAAATCTTCATAAGCTTTTAATGCCCCAGTCATCATGGCGTCTGTATCAATTCCAGCAACCATGAATGGTAATAACCCTACAGCTGTTAATACACTGTAACGGCCACCGACATCATCTGGAATAACAAACATTTCGTAACCTTCGTTCTTACTTAATGTATATAAAGCTCCGCGTGCTTTATCGGTTGTAGCGTAAATACGATTGTTTGCTTCTTTACCATATTTTTCAACCAATACTTTTTTAAGTACTCTAAATGCGATTGCAGGCTCTGTTGTTGTTCCTGATTTAGAAATAACATTAATACTAAAGGACTTATCTTTCAAATAATGAACTAACCGATTTAAATACTCACCAGACATATGGTGTCCTGCAAAGATAATTTCAATTGCTTCTTTTTTGAACGGTTCTTTCAAAAACTCTAAACCTGCTTTAGCTCCTAAATATGAACCACCAATACCAATAACGACTAAGACTTCTGAATCATTTTTGATTTTTTCACTAGCTTTAACCATTCTTGAATATTCTTCTTTATCGTAATTTTTTGGTAAATCTAGCCAACCTAAAAAGTCGTTGCCTAAGCCTGTTTTATGATGAATCATTTCATGAATTTTATTTACTTCGTCTTGTAGACTGTAAATGTTTTTTGATATAAAACCTTGTGCATCTGTAATGTTTAATTTAATGTGTGACATGCTTTACACTCCTTTTTTCTTTTCAATCCATCCATCCAATGATTGATTAAGTGGATGGAATCCTTTTCTTATTTTTAGTACTTTTTGGATTCTTGGATGAATTTTATGTGTATCCTTATAACTTAATTTTAAACGTTTTTGATCTTCATAAACTTCAATAACTTTTACTTTTAATTCATCACCAACAACAAAAATCTCAGAAAGTGATGGTATATATAAATCAGAAATTTCCGAAATGTGAATTAAACCTTCATAGTCATCATATGATACAAAAAGGCCGTAAGGTTGGATACCAATAATTTTACAATCGATAATATCGCCAATTTTCATCTTAATTCTCCTTTTATAAATTATACCACTTTTTAACGTGACTTTGTATATGGATAGCACCTAAAACAAAAAAAAATAAGGGTTTCATACCCTTATTTATTCAAATGCTAAGTAAATACCGAGCGCCCCTAATCCGACATGTGCAGCAACCACTGGGCTAATCGTACCTGTAATTTTTACATCGATGTTACCATCAAGTGCATGAATCGATTGGTACAGCATCTCTGAATATTCTGTTCGGTCAATATAGGCAATACGAACAATCACTTTTGCTTTATCTAACAACTTAGCAGCTGCTTCTGTAATGTATCGTATAACATTACCGAAGCTTCGAACTTTGTGTTCAAGCTCTAAAACGTTATCTTTAAATCTTAAAATTGGTTTAACTTTTAAGATATTCCCAATTAATGCTTTAACTCGAGATAGGCGTCCGTTACGAACGAGTGTATCTAAGTTATCTACAGTAAAGATAACTGAGCCATTATCAATCAATTGATTGATGTATAAAAGTGTTTCTTCAAGCGAATGTTCTTTGCTATACTCAAGTGCTTTTTCAGCAATATAGCCACTAGCGTTAATTGTTGATTCTGTATCAACAACATGGACATTGTCACTTCCAAAAATGCTTTTCGCTAAATTTGCAGAGTTAAATGTACCACTTAGTGTTTTGGAAAGTGTTAAGCATATGATATGTTCATATCCTTCGCTTATTAGTTCCTTGAATAAATTCATATAACTATCTGGTGTTGGTTGACTTGTTTTTACATGCTGTTTAGCTTGAAGTGCTTCAATAAGTTTATTGTAGTCAAAATTGCCATCAACATAGTCAACACCATTAATGTGGATTAAAAGAGGGTTTACTTTTAATCCATCTGTTGGTTTAATTCCAAATGTAGAATCAACAACAAATCCGATTTTTGATTTCATAATTTTTTCCCTTCCTATACGGTAACAACCGCGATAACACCTGGGACATTTTCAAGTAGCATTGTTTCAATACCTTGTTTTAATGTTACATCAAGCGCGAAACAACCATCACATTGACCCAGCATCTTAACATAGACGATACCGTCTTCAATGTTCACAATTTCTATATCTCCACCATCACGTTGTAAATATGGTCTAATTTTATGTATTAATGACTCCACTTGGGTTCTCATTTCGTCCATTTGATTCACCTGCTTTTCTTTTTGGTTTTCTTGGCTTTTTCTTTTTAGGAGCTGTTTCAGTAGTTGTTTGTTCTTTCGGTTCATGAACAATTTTTTCAGTTTCTATTTTAATTCTTCTTAATATAAAGTAGCCACAATTCATGTTACAAGACTCATTTAAGTAGTCTGTAATGAATTTATAACTGTTAACACTCTTTGGATCTTGGCTAAATCCTTTAATTCTTAAAATACCGCTTGATACATCGCCTACTAAATAAGTATAGCGATCAAACGCTACGTCAACATAGCGTTCTTGAAATTGCACGATATTAAATGCGTCACGGTAATTTTTAATTAATTCGTATTCGCCAACTGTCGTTTCTACTATCATAGATTATCTTCCTTATCTGTTATGATGTCATCTAATGGTTCGTCGTTTATATCTTCAATAAAGTCTATATATTGAAAATCAAAACTTACACCGATTTTATGTTTCGGATTATATTTATTTATGAATCGATCATAATATCCCTTACCATAGCCAATTCGATGTTTATTTTGGTTGTAGGCTAAAAGGGGAACGATGATTAGATCTATATCGTTTAAAATCTTACCATCCTTCGGTTCCATAATACCATAGTTGGATTTAACATACTCGGTATTTGATTTGATTATGTAAAAATTCATATCATTGTTGTCAATTTTAGGATATAAGAATATTTTATCCAAAGTTAAAAGACCACTAAGATCAATTTCATTACCAAATGCGTTAAATAAAGCGACTGTTTCTGCTTGTATAAACGCATCATGTTTCATAATTTTTTCTATGATTCGTTTTGACCTTATTGTGACTTCTTCTTTTGATAACTTATTTCTTTTATCAATCATTAATTTTCGTATTTCTTTTTTCACGCTAAGTCCTTATAATAAAATCCATTGCCTTCATATTGAGGATTTTCGGCAACTTTAAGTGCTTTTAATGCGCACTCGTACAATGTCTTTTCATCTGTGGCATCTGAACCACCTACAGCAATTCCTGCAAACACTTCAAGTTCAATATGAAGTGATCCGTATTGATTTGTTTCATTTAAAAATCTAGGATTATGAATAATACCTTGTTTTAGTAAATCAATTTTACGTGGGTCTGTAAGTAAAATACCAAATTGTAGACCTGTTATTCGATAAATATTGCCCGACTCTGTTATAAAACTTTCCTTCATTTTTCGAATGTAGTCACCCATAACAACATTACCTAAATCACGTCCGTGTAGTTCATTAATTTTAGGTATATTTTTCAAATCGATAATCATAAGTTGGAAGTATTTCCCCTTTAAGAACAATTGATTCATATGAACAAGCATGTCGTTTAATGTACCCATTTCATCAAGAATTGGAATTTGACTTGCCTGGAAGTGTTTGACTGGTATTGGGTTTAATGTACCCATAATTACTGCACTTTCATAATCTTCAAATAAGCGTTTACCACGCTCTTTAAACCATACATAACGGCCATCAACTAGAATTCTAAATCGCATGGTGTAATGTTGTCTACTAATACTTAAATCGTTTAATACAGTCATATATTTTTGATGGTCTTCTGGATGAATCAAACGTCTAAAGTCAAGCAAGTCTATCGTATTATCGGGCAATTTTAAAAATGATACGAGTTGATCACTTGCCCAAATGATACGTTCATCTAAATCGATATAAAATAACCCTTCTTCACTAATTTCTAGTGTCGCGATAAATTTATGTCGAATGCTTTCAAGTGCTTTTGACTTTTCAAGCAAGTTCTTTTCAACCGTCATTAATTCTAAATCGGATTTTTTCTCACCAACAACCATACGACCACGATATTGTCCTAAGACAAAAAGTGGTTGCATCATAGCGTTTAATGTCACTTTTTCACCAACATGATTTAGAAAAATGAGTTCTTGTATCTCACTTTCGCCAGCTTTCACGTTTCGCTTATATTCATTATAATAATTTTCTAATTTACGATTTGTTATTTCATTTTGTCCAAGCATTATAAAACGGACAGTTTGATTAAATATATGAAATAGTTTTTTCCCAATAACATCGTGTTTTTCTAACCCAAGCTCATCTAGTAGCGATTCACTAATATCTTTAATACGTTCACGTTTATCAACTAAATAATAAACATTCCAGCGGCTCTCTTTTATTGATTTTACAAATAGCTGATATTGGTTTGTTTTTAATACGGTTGTTTTTGAAACACTAAATATAATTAGAAAGAAAAATGCATAAACTGCAAATGAAAAGTAAATATAAATGTCATTGTATAGCGTATGGTTCTTAATGTGTTGATCGTATAAAGTAAATGCTAAAACAGAAATCACTAACGACGTTAGTGATAAAAATAATCGATATTTAAATATACGTTCGTTTTGAACAGACTGAATCATTACTAAAAACAGCGTAATAGCTGTAACAATGATTAAGTATATTGGGTGTTGAATCAAAGAAATCACGTCCTAACGATAATATTTAAAGTAAATAATAACAAGTGTAACAATTGTCGTTGCGACATATACATAAAAACTTCTACGATTAAAGAAATTCGATATTTTTTCGGATATATTTCTTGAAGCGAACGCTTTAATTGGTTCGAATATAAATTCTAATAATTTCTTCATAATACCCTCCTACTTTAAGAACATGTTGACATATTCTAATAATTTGTCACGATCATTAATTTTTAATAAAATACCTTCTACCGCAATTGAAATATGTCCTGTTTCTTCCGATACAATAACTGTTAAACTATCCGAAACTTCACTAATACCTAAACCTGCTCTATGTCTTGAACCCATTGTTTTATCGAAGTTTTGATTTTCTGATAAAACGAAGTATGCGCCAGCGCATATTATTTTGTCACCACGAATAATGACGGCACCGTCGTGTAGTGGCGTAAGTGGCGTAAAGATGTTTATTAATAATTCTTTTGAAACATCAGAATTCATAACGATAGCACGTTCTGAGTATTGATCAAGCGTGTTATGTTTTTCGATTGTAATTAACGCTCCAATGCGTTTTTCACTTAAGTCCATCGCAGCATCAACAATACTCAATTTCGTCTTCTCACTACCAATAGCAAGCGTTTCATGACGCTTGTCTGCTTTCCATATCATTTCAAGTGAACGACGGATATCCGGAGCTAATATAACGATTAAAACAACAGGTAGCCATTCAACCAAATATTGGAGAACTTCTACCGAAGCTACAAGCGATAACTTTTCAGCAACAATTTTTAAAATGTAGATAAAAAGGTATGCGAATGTCACATTTAGCATACGCTTATTTGATGCTATAAATTTAAATACGAAAAACAATAAAACCCATATAATATAGGCGTCTATGAGTATTTTCCACCACTCTGTGTTGGCTGGTATTATATTTATTAGCATCCGATCAACTCCTTCACAATTCTAACAGTTTTATTATATCATAAATACTTTAATTAAGTATTTACACCCTATTTTTTTAAAAATAAGTTATTATAACGTATAATATTAGATGAGGTATCAAAAAATGAAAAAACTTAAACAAGATCGCGCCTTACTTGTAGGCTTAAATTTTAATAATGAAACAAATACAGAATATTACCTAAATGAATTGGAAAAACTTGCTGAAGCTGTTGGTATAAAAACTGTAGATAAAATTATACAAAATGCAAAATCGATATCTCCAAAGTTTTATATTGGTAGTGGTAAAGTTTTAGAAATAAAACATATGATTGATATTTTAGATATATCCGTTGTTATTTTTGATGACCCTCTTTCACCTGCGCAGTTGAATAACTTAGAAAAAACATTGGATGTTCAAGTGATTGATAGGAGTTTTTTAATTTTATCAATTTTTGCTGAGCGTGCACGGTCAAAAGCCAGTGTTCTTGAAGTATCACTTGCTCAAAAACTTTACATGTTACCTAGACTAACAGGTATTACAAATGCGTTATCCAGACAAGGTGGGGGGACTTATAATGCAAAGGGTCCTGGTGAAACAAAATTAGAACTTGATCGTAGACGTATTTTAAACGATATCTCTAAAATTAAAACAGAGTTAGAAAAAATACGTGCAGAAAAAGCGACAGCTAAGAAACAACGCTTAAAAAATAAAATACCTATTGTGGCTTTAGTAGGCTATACCAACGTTGGAAAATCTTCTCTTATGAATAGTCTTAGTCGCATATTAGATTATAAGGATGAGGATGTTTTTGAAGAGGATATGCTTTTTGCAACATTAGAAACAAAAACACGTAGACTTCAAAAAAACAATCAACCTCCATTTATTTTAATTGATACTGTTGGGTTTGTTTCTAAGTTGCCACATGAATTGATTGCTTCTTTCGAATCAACCCTAAGTGATGTTTTAGATAGTGATTTAATTTTACATGTCGCTGATGGTGCATACTTTAATCAGGCTCACATAGATACAACAAAAATGATCTTACAAAATATAGGTGCAAGTGACATTGATCGAATCTTAGTTTTAACAAAAAAAGAAATTAGCCCTTATACGCCGCATATTAATGAAGACTTTATTTTTGTATCAAATCGAACGAATGAAAATTTAGATACTTTGATTGATGCAATTTACGGTCATATCTATAAAGATATGAGACTATATCTATTAAAAATTCCATTTAACGAAAGTTCACTAATTACAAATCTCAAAAATAATCATAAAATATTAGAAACTTCTTATGGTGAAGATGGTACGAACTTAAAAGTTATATTGCCTATTGAAGTTGCAAAAAAATATCAAAAATATCAAATAAAAAAAGACCAGAAACTTATAAATTAAGTTTCTGGTTTTATATTTATCTTAAAATTTTTTCTAAAGGTTTACCTTTATAAAGTTCATCAACAAGCTTATCGAGAATTCTCATGTTTTTAGCAAGATCATCGTTAATTTCTTCGATTCTTACACCACAAATCATGCCCCTTACTAACTTCTTTATTAGGGTTTACTTTTGGCGCATTTTTAAAAAATTCATCAAAGGTAACGTCATTATTTGCGTAGTACTTAACTTTGTCTATTGTATAACCTGTAAGCCACATAATTACTTCATCTAATTCTTCGATTGTACGGTTCTTTCGGTTTAATTTTTGGATATATAAAGGATAAACTTCGTTGTATTTAATTTTATAATATTTTTCATAGTTTTTATTCATATTATTTACGCTCCTGTAATTTATATATACTATTTCGTACCATCCATCTGGGTAATAGGCGTTCTAAAAATATAAGTAACTTACTTTTAACACCATAAATAGCAATGACCCGTTTTTTGAATAAACATTTATAAGCAAACTCAGAAAGTTTTTTTGGATCTGCTACTTTAAAGTTTTTAAGTAGTTTATTGTTTCTTTGGTCGCTACCTGCCCTTTCAAAAAAATGTGATTTAGTAGGTCCAGGACATAATGCCATTACATGTATACCTTGATCTTTAACTTCTTTATATAGTGCTTCAGAAAACGATAATACAAAGGCTTTACTTGCATAATACGTTGCCATAAAGGGGCCTGATTGAAATGCTGCTGTTGAACACGTATTCATGATTTTACCGTGTTTTTTTTGAATCATGTCTTGTAAAAATAGATATGTTAATTTCATGAGGGATTGAACATTAACTTCAACCATGTTGCTCTGTTTTGATAAATCTAACGTATGAAATAATCCATAATCGCCAAAACCAGCATTGTTGCATAAAATATCTACATTCATCAGTTGATTTGTAACTTCATCGTAGATGTCTTTTGCAGACGATGGATGCGTTAAATCTTTATCTATCGTATAAATATCAACATCATATTGACTGTTTAAATGTTTTTTGAGTTGTTCAAGTTTTGTACGACTTGTTCCTGTAAGTATGAGGTTGTGGTTATTTTTAGCAAATACAGTTGCAAGTTCAATACCAATACCACCGGTAGCACCCGTGATCAGTGTGTAATTTTTCATAAATTCACCTCAATATACTACCATTATACAAAAAAAGTCGATAAAAATAAAAAAAGTCACCCCAAGTGACGTTAAACAATAAGTGTGTTGTCCGTACAAAGTTTTACCCGCTAAAATCACATAATGTACAAAGTTTTACCCCAATATGGCACAAAGTTTACTCTTTCCACTATTTTATAGTATTGTTTATTAAAATAACAAAAGTCAATT
>DUPY01000009.1 GCA_012838065.1 Acholeplasma sp.
CATAATTTTTAGCACCCCTGTAAATATGGCTTAACAAAGGGGATTGTTGAAAATGACTGTTGTATTTACCCTATACAGTCCTACTAGTATCCAAGATAAATATTGTCGCAAGTACGGTGATAACTGTTTTAGACAGTTCTTTCTTTGTTGTTGGTTGTAAACCATTCATATCAATCTAATTCCCCAATATATGTTTTTCCAATATGCAATCCAGGAGACCATAATCCATCTCCTCCATAGTCATAATTCGGATATGGATCATCTTCAAACCTAATGATATAAAATGACCATATGCCAACATTACCAACATCTTCTGTGTCCTGTATATACCATATAATAGCAATACGAAATACATCTTCTGTCGTAGTAATATCATAACTCATGTTGTGCCATCTTTTTTCTATACCGGAATCTCTATCATATTCTGTTCCAAGCCCATGACTGCCATATGACCCATTTTTTCCTATGTAATACGATAATAAGTCATTAATATTTTGATCGAAATCATCAATTTCAGCAATTATATTGGGAGCAAATAAAGATTTAATACCCTCATGGTCTTCGTTTTCAATTGCTGCTATCAATTTACTAATATTTTTGTTAGCAATATCATTATCGGTTTCATAACTACATGCTGATAGCATCAATACACCAATAATTATTGAGGTTATTGCTATTATTTTTACTAACGTATTCTTCATGTTCACTCCCCCCAGTATATTTGTTTTAAGCATTGTTAAAACGAAAACTCGGCTTTATAACCACCATTAAAATTCCATCTGTTATCTCGTGTATTCCATTGGCGGAGGAAAGGGGATTCGAACCCCTGCACCTGTTACAGCCTACCCGCTTTCCAAGCGAGCCTCTTCAGCCACTTGAGTATTCCTCCTGGTGCACCCGACATGGATCGAACATGCGACCTCAACCTTCGGAGGGTTGCGCTCTATCCAACTGAGCTACGGATGCTCTAGTTCACTGGTCGGGATGACAAGATTTGAACTTGCGACCTCCTGGACCCCATCCAGGCGCGCTACCAAGCTACGCCACATCCCGATTAAAAGATGACTTGCGTCATCTTTATTATTATACGATATTTTATGCAATTGTTCTATGATCTTTAAATGCTTCTACAATCGCGTAATCATCTTCTTTGACGATGATTAAACTTGTATTTACATAATTAATGATATTCGATACTCTTTGTGGAGGTACCGCTATGACTAATTGAATTGATAAACTACTATAAAATTTCATCATCGCGTCAATTCTTGATTCGTCCATGTTATTAAATGCTTCGTCAAATAAGACAATACATCCAGAATCAATACGTTTGTTTCTAGTAAGTAGTTGTTGGAATGAAGCTGCAATGACGATGTAGAACGGTACTTGGGTTTCACCACCAGATTTTTCTCTAGATACTTTAGAGAAGTATGACTTATTACCGTTTTGGTTAATAACTTCGATATCGTAAGACATATAATTACGATAATCCAAGAATGCATAATTCAGGTGGTCGTGTTCTGCATCTGAAGAGGCAATCTTATCAAATAATTCCGTTAAGATATGCTCATTACGTTTTGATAAACCTTCAGTAAAGAGCGTTTGTTTTTCGAATGCATCATTACCCATAATTAAATTGTAATACATTTTGTATTCTGGATCTTCAGAAGCACGCGTAATTAATTGATATGTATCGGTACCAAACAACTTACCTTTTAATGCTAAGTTTAATTCAGAAATTTGTTGTTGAGCATTTTCTATACTTGCTCGAAGTTTATTAACGAACTCTTCTTTAAATCCAATTTCTGAACTCTTTCGTAAATCTGTCGCTTCTTGTTCATATTTTACTAAGTTGTTGTTGCGAATGATATTTGCTTCTTGTTCGAATTGATCTAAGTATTCAAAACTTGGAGCCGCACTAAAATGATATGTTTGAATGTATGACTTCATTAAGCCAATAAGTTCAATTTCAGCTTTTGTAGTTTGGCTATGAATAGCAGCATTTGATTTTGCTAAATATTCACTTACAGCGTCATGATTACCTTTCAATCGCGTCTTTAATGCGAAGAATTGTGTATGTGCTTGACTTAATTTCTCTGGGTGTTTTTGCGACAATTCACGTTGTTCTTTAGAGAATGATTCAAGTTTTACTTTAACATCTTCGATTTGATTAATAAGACGTTCTTTTTCACCACGAGCGGTTGCAATTTCACCAACGATTCGATCAGAATCAATTCTTAGTTGCTTACGCATGATAAGTTCTTTTTCCATTTGTTCACGTAATTTAGAAAGACTTGGGTCTTTTGATAATGCTTCAAGTTGAATTTCAAGTTGAGCATATTCTTTACGTGTTTTCTTAATGTCCTCAAAGTAACGAATTTGGTTTTGATGAACAACTTGACTTGCACGACTTTGTTCAAGTAATCTCATGATTTTTTCTTGTTTCAAACTTAAATCATAATATTTTTCCATCTTTGTTTCAAGTTGTCTTAAATCGTTAACTTCAATTTGAATTTGAATTTCTGTAGCTCGTTGTCCAATATATGGTGTTTGATAAACACGTGGATTAATTTGTCGTGCAGTATAATTTGAATACGTCATTGCTGAAGGTGTAATCGCACGACTGAAGTTTTTTAAATCATGTACATTTTCAACACAGAAAATGGTGTTAAGCATCATGTTTATATAGTATCTAGCGTATTTGTAATCTGTTGTAATTTTTGATGCTAGTGTGCCATCAATGACTTGATCGTATGCAGCTAATTTCGTTGTATTAACTAAACCAACGCCGTAAATGTTCATTTCTGTTTTTGCTTGTTCATAAATTTCAAGCGCATCATCAAAATATGAAGGGTCAACAATGATATCAAATCTTTGTGTGTTTAAGTAACCTTCAATTGCGTTACGCCATAATTCATCATTGACTTCAATAAGTTCACATAACGGACGTACACGTACTTGTTTTTGATAACGATCACTTAAACCTGTATTTAACACTTCAATTAATGCTTCTACAGTATTTGGATATGTTTTAACATGTTTTTTCAAGCCATTTAAGCGTAGTTGAGCTGCTTGAATTTCATCGGATAATTTTTGTTTTTCGTTTTCTGTTTTCGTACGTTCACTGTGGTATGCTTGTAAGTAACTTTGCACATCACGGGCAACCATTGTTAAATGATTAACAAGTTCAAAAGGTTCTAAATCACCTTCATTACTTTGAAAATATTGTACAAAACCTTTAAACGTTTGTGATGGTACTAAATTCATCAATTCTTTAATCGTATCAAACTCTTTAACGAGGATTCGTTTTAATTCAGATAGAACTTCTTTTTGTTCATTTAGTTGTTGTTCTTTCTTAAGAAGTTGTTCTTTATATGTGGAAATTGAACGAGCCAAATCATTATCATCTTGGTAACGCTCAAGATTTGAAATCGCCTTATCGTTTTGTTCAATCGCTTCGTCAATACGCGCTTTTTCGTCACGTAAAGCTTCGATTTGTTGATCAATTAAGGCCATACGATCTTCATTTTGTTTAATGTAAGTTTCACGCATTTCAACCCAGTTTAACTGGTCAATCAAGCCATTAATTATGAGTTGGTCTTTATTGTCTTTAATTTCTTCACCTAGTTTTGAAATTTGTTCTAACTTCTCAAGTTTTTCACGGTCACGTTTAATTTGTGCCTCAACTTTTTTAAGTTGAGCAACGTTATTTTTAAGTGATTGAATATCGATTGGATCATCATCCAATAAAAATTCAAAAACAAACGCTTGCAAGTCTATCGGTCTAAACGCTAACGCTTTAGGTAAAATTTTTGCATATTTTCTTGCGTCCATACCAAAGAAGCGTGCTAAAGCATCACGATATTTCTTTTGTGTCTCAAAAGGTTGAAAATCAATATCAAGTGTTCTTAAATATGTCTTCATCGATTTAAAATCTCTTGGATATTTATTTTCAATAAACATATCTTCGTGAATAGATAAACCTTCAATCAAATAAAATCTTTCTTTTAATTGACTCGCTTTAGGTAAATCTAAAATTACACCTATAATTGAATAAGCTTTTGCTTGTTCGTCAAAAAATTCAAGTGCTAAATGGGTGATAACATCACCACCACGCAAGTGTTCTTTATTTTCCGCACCAATACGTCCACGAATATAACCTTCAAGTGTACGTCTTGCATCATCGGTTGCAGCAATATTAAACTTTGCTCCTGCTTTACCGCCCACTAAAAGATATTGCATTGCGTCTAGTAAAGTTGATTTACCGCTACCATTTTCCCCCGAAATTAATGTGTTGTCGGATATATCAATTGTTTGATTGGAAAACAAGTGCCAGTTTACTAATTTAATTTTCGTCAGTTTCTTCATTAATTTCACTGCCCTCCATATAGCCATCTAATTTATCGACAACTTCTTTGATACTTTCTAAGTTGGTAACGTAAATAATCGTTGGATAAATTTTTATACGTGCATCATCGTGTAGACCACGATCGATATAATCAATTAAATTATAACTTCTTAAGAAACTTAATGTTGGTTTTAACTTATCTTTCGTTATACGTTTGTTATCTAAGTAACCAATACGCATAAGTTCAGAATGAATTTCGTGTAAGAATATTTCAACATCTTCATCTAATGTGACAAAATCTTTTTTTCTTTGATAAAGAATTCTTAAAACTAAAAGTAAAATACTTTCTTCTTTTTTTAGTCTTAAGTGGTTGTATAAACTATCGTTTGTGATGTAGACAACTTCATCCTCACGTTTAATATTTAGACTAAAGTCCATAAGAACGAAGAATGCTTCAAAAATTTCTTTAAAAGCAAGAATAAATCGGTAGTCGTTTGCATCAGAAATTTTACGTTTCGTTAATAAATTTACTTGAAGCAATTTATTAACAATACGACTAAATGTTGTTTTTTCAGCTTCCTTTAAATCTAAAAAGTTTTCACTAAACTGTTTGGTTGCTTGTGTCTTATTCATGCTCTTACACCCTTCCTCTTAATTCTAAAGTTTCTAAATGATACAAAATTATTACGAACTTCTTTGTTCAATAAATCAATGTCATAATGCATACCGATTGATTTAGAATATAAGAACACTAAGATTAAACGAATGTAATCTTCCTGTGTAACAATTTCAACATCTTTAGCTTCAATAACATCTTGACCATTTAAAAGAGTTTTAACATACTGGTCAATTTCTTTTTTACCATATATATTGTTTTTGAGTAATGCTTGAACTTTATTTCTTCGATAATCATCAGAAATCAAGTCATCATCAAATACAATTGCTTCAGGTACAGTATCCATACGCATGCGTCTTTGGTTGTATAAAGACTGTGTATCAATGTTTCGAATTTGTACTAAGTTGAAGAATGCATCAAATGCTTCATCTGGTTTATCCAAGACAATCTTAAATAGCCGATTAAATATACCTTCGATGTCATCCGAGTGATTTGTTAAGAATAAAATCTTAGATGCCGCAGCACTAATGTATTGTTCGTTCTTTCTATCAATAGCAAGTATTAAGAATTCAAGTGCGGCAAAACTATCAGAAATATATCTTAACATTTCTTCAACAAAGTTAAATGCGTCGTTATAATCATCAAAACGTTTTAATGTTAATGCTTGTTGTGCTAGATGATCCATCGTTGCTTCATTATCCCGTATGCTAGCGATAGCAGATAAAATACCACGTTTATATCTTGGCAAACTATCTTTTGTCTTTAAGTTATAATAGGCTGCGTCGAAAAAGTTGGTTTTATATTCAACCAACAGTTTTTCTAATAGTCTTTGTAGATCTTGTTTTGATTGTTTTTTTGTTATATCAAAGTAATAACGATAAATGTTTGCTTTTAAGGATTTTAATTTACGTATGACATCATCAGTTTTGCGGTGGGCTTGTTCTAAAATACCAATACCCTCTTCTAAGTTAAATGCGTTTAACAATGAATACACAGCAAAAATTTCACCGGTATATTCACTGGTGTCACCACGAGTTATTTTTTCTAATGTATCGATTACATGAATGCTGTAATCGAATAAATTAAGTGATGTTTTATAATCTCCTAATTCTTCTTCGCCTAACCAACCCGACTTTTTCAAAACATTAATTACGTGAACAGCTTTTTGACGACTGGTACGTGTTGCTTCTTCTTCCTCAGCGTCTAAAAAATCAGTTTCTTTGTCTTCAAAATAATCAATTAATTGTTGAATAATATATTCTCGATCACCTTGAAATGCATCTTCAATACTATCAATTGCGCGATAAATGATAAAAATACAGTCAATATATGTTTCTTTGTTTGGTGAGGCTAGCACATTAAAAAAATTCGGATGAATTGTATCAAAAAGATGTGCCATAAAATCCCCCTTTATTTTTATAAAATAAAAAATACAAATAGTATATATA
>DUPY01000010.1 GCA_012838065.1 Acholeplasma sp.
AAGAGATGGCGAAGGAAACCTAACAACTGTTTATAGTGAAAATCAATATAGCAATGCTATTATTGTTAATTTCAATACTGATGGTGTAGAAGGAATCGAGAATATTGTTTTAGTTAAACAAGGGAAAGTAACTGCCCCTGCAGCTCCTGAAAAAGAATACTATATTTTTGATGGATGGTTTGCTGATGAAGAATTAACTATACCATTTGATTTTAATCAAATTATTACTAAAGATACTATCATCTATGCTAAGTGGGTAGAGAATCTACCGACTATTAGTGCTGCAACATTTACTTTTGGTGATGCAAAATTTTCAGGTAGTGGATCAAGTCAAGATGGTAACAAGACTATGACGGTTACAGGTGGCGGTACACTTGCTGTGGAAATCTCAAGTTCTACTGCATACTGGGATGGCTCTGCAACCAATAGTTTAAGACTTGGAAGTAGCAAAAATACAGGTAGTATCACATTTGAGTTTGATTCAAGTGTAAAAATTACAAAAGTAACAGTTTACGCATCACAATATGACGGTGCCGTTTCATTAAATGTTGATGATGGTGAAGCGCAAAAAATTACCAATGCGTCTGGAACCGACTATATTGGTTATGAATTTGTATTGAATAATTTATCTTCATTTACTATTAGCTCAGTGAAAACATCGCAATCAAGACTTCAAGTTCAAAAAATAGTAATTGAATATGCCCCCCAGGCATAAACCCTACAGAGCCGAATAACATACCAATGATTACACCTCCTACACAGGAGGTGTATTCTATCTCTGTAGGGGAAAACTTTACCCCACCCACTTTAACTGCATATGACAATGACGGGATATTACCAGTTACAGTGTCAGGAATTGTAGATACAGACACTGTAGGTACATACTATATTACATATACAGCTGAAAATGAATATGCTACAACAACCCTAACAATCACGGTTCATGTAACTAATAATCCTATACCAGGTGACTATTTACCATACTATTCAAGTATAAATGGATTGACTGGAAATGCACTACTGAATACTTTAACAGAATTATTAAATAACACTGCTGACATTAGAAGTTATGGTGGAAATCTAAACTCTGTACTAATCAATGCAGATAAACATCCAACATTAGCTGGTATGGTTTATACAATCTATGATGGTGCTGCGATGAGTGAAGGTGCTGATGGATCAAGCGGATCAAGTGTATGGAATAAAGAACATGTTATACCAAAATCTTGGTATATAAACAATGGATATGCCGACCATGAAGGTGATGTTCATAATTTAAGAATATCGCGGGCTTCAATCAATTCAACAAGAAGTAACGATATGTTTGTTACCGGAAGTGGTTCATGGGATTCAAGTGCCAATGGTTTTTATCCTGGTGATGACCATAAGGGTGATGTCGCTAGAATCGCAATGTATATGATTGTCATGATGCCAGATGTGCTAAACTTTAATAAAATCATTAATAATGGGCAAGAAGTTTTATTAAACTGGCACAAAGAAGATCCAGTAGATGATTTTGAGATTCGAAGAAATCAAATTTTATTTGAATTCCAAGGCAATCGTAATCCATTTATTGATCATCCTGAGATTGCAGATTTGATTTGGGGGACATCCGCAAACCATAATAGGACTTTTTATCAAAAATTATTTTTTCAAAGTGATGATGCTTTTATATCAATGATTAACTGAAATAAAAAAGTTGTATTTGAACTAATCTACAAATATTATGTAGTTGTAGACCTAACTTGAATCTAGAATTATGAATGATTAAATGTGCTTTATATATGGTCTTAATTATGTTAATATCATATATAAGAACTACTTAAGAAAAGGTGATATCCGTGAAAAAACTTATATTTGTATTAATTAGTATTCTAACACTAGTATCTTGCTCAAAAGGTACACTACAAAGACCTGAAAACTTGAAAATTGTTGATGGATATTTAACATTTGATGCTGTTGAACATGCGACATCCTATACATTACTTATTAATAATGAAGAAGTAACCATATCAAATACGTATTATACATTTACTAAAGGTAATTATGAGGTTAGAGTAAAAGCGCATGCTAAAGGGTATGAAGATTCTCCATATTCAGAAAAATTAATCTTCCAAGTTTTAAGTAGTGAAGACGATTATACATTTTTAAATCTTTCATTTAATTATGATCTTAATAGTGATTCAAACTTAGTGATATTAAAAAACTATGTTGATGCGACAAAACTATTCTTAAAAAACAATCAAAATGAAATACTTGCTGATTGGTTTATTCAAGAGTCTGGACTAACATATCTTAAAGGTTCAAAAATAAAAGAACTTGGTGTTGGTTCACATAAGTTAATCTTATCGTATGAAAATGAAGATTATGAACTAACACTTAACATTAAAGATAAAGATTATCCATATTTGATGGATAATCAAACACTTTATGTCGATGTTAAAATGGACTTAGTATTAATCGTTGACTTAATGGGTGGTGAACTTGTTAGTATATCAGCGGATAGAAATAGACCTTTCCTAGACGGTGACTTAACGATTGAAGGTGGTAAAATTACAATGTCTAAAGACTACATCATGCGTTCATTTGATAGTTTAAAAGAAAGTCAACAACTCATGTTTACCATATTAGTTAAAAAAGGCACACAAAATCAAACGATTTTATTATCTTTAAGAAAAGAAAAGTAAAAGTATTGGGCACATTTTAAATGTGCCCATATTTTTATAAGACTTCTAAAAACTCCACAATATATAGTATAATAAGAGTTAAACTATTGAATATGAGGAGTTTAAGAAGTTTTTTTGTTTATAAATAAAAAAATTTCTTATAATCAAACAATTATGGATGATATGTTTAAAATATATACAATTGAAAATGATAAACATCGTGTATCTTTCTTAAATATTGGTGCTGCCATCTATGAATGGTACGTTAAAAGTAAAAAGCGCCATGTCGTCTTAACGAATGCGAACTTAAGTGATTATTTTGATTCAACGAAAGGTATGTTAGGTGCGACCATCGGTCGTGTAGCTAATAGAATTAAAGATGGCATATTAACTTTCGATAACAATGTATATTTTTTAGAAACAAACTTTGATCATGGTGCGAATACTGGTCACGGTGGAAACAATGGTTTCCATACGCGTCCATTTGTTATGCAATCGATAGAAAGTGATAGAATCACTTTCGGTTATGTATCAAAACATATGGAAGAAGGCTTTCCAGGAGAAGTTATGGTCTATGTTCACTACAGACTAGACGGTGATGCACTCATCATTAACTATGAAGCTTATCCAGATCAAAGAACACCAATCAATTTAACAAATCATACATATTTTAATTTAAGTGGTGAAGATACGATCTTAAATCATGAAATTCAATCAAACGTTAAATATTATTTGCCATATAACGATAAGAAACAAATCGCTGGTACGAAGATGTTAGTCATGTATACACCATACATCTTATTAGATAAGATAAAGCTTGCAGATGTTGTTATGCAAAAGGAACTTCAAATACCAATGACGAATGGGTTAGACCATTGTTACATGTTTGATCCAGATCGTAAACAATTATTAAGAGTCATTGGTGGTGACTTAGAGCTTAATGTTTCAACATCATACCCAGCTGTTCACATATATACTTCGGGGTTTGCTTCAAAACAAGCACTAAAAAACAGTGATGAACCATTTAATAAATATCGCGGTATTGCGCTTGAATGTCAATACGAAAGCGATGCTGTAAGTCATAAGTATTTTTCAGATATTATTTTTGGACCAGACCGACCATATAAGGAAGAAATCCGTTATGAAATTAAACCTGTTATTAAAAAATGAGTTAATTGAAAATTTTAATAATGTTTTTTCAAACACGAACCATAGTGTTTATTTTTCACCGGGGAGAGTAAATCTCATCGGTGAACATATTGACTATAATGGTGGGTTTGTTTTTCCTGCGGCCATAAGTTATGGTACTTATGGTGTTGCAAGTTTAAATGAAACACAAAATATTAATATCTACTCAAAAGGATTTAGCAAGATGGTAGATACGTTTAGTCTTAATGATTTATCGAAGAAAGATAGTGATGGCTATTTAAGTTATATTAAAGGTATTTTTTATACACTTAAAATGAAGGGTATCCATATTGTAAAGGGATTAGACATTTATATTGAATCAACCCTTCCTACAAGTTCAGGACTTTCTTCATCAGCGTCATTAGAAATGTTAATTATCTATATCTTAAATGATATTTATAAATTAAATTTAACAACCTTAGATATGGTCAATATATCTAAAGAAACTGAAAATAAATACGTTGGTGTTCATAGTGGTATTATGGACCAATTTGCAGTTGGATTTGGTAAGTATAACCATGCGATACTATTAGATACACAGACACTTTTTTATGAACATATTCCATTTGATTTAAAAAACTATCGCTTGTTAATTATTAATTCAAACAAACCACGCCAGCTTGCAGCAAGTAAATATAATGAACGATTCGGTGAATGCCAAGAAACACTTCAAATCTTAAAAAAGCATTTTAATATAGAACATTTATGTGAGTTAGAGGTATCTGACTTGCCGCAAATTAAAGCCTTATTAAGCGATACATTGTATCGACGCATAAAACATTGTATCACTGAACAAACGCGCGTAATCCAAAGTAAAAAAGCACTTATTAAAGGCGATATTCTAAGTTTTGGTAATGCTATGAATTTATCGCATGAATCTTTGCGATATGACTATGAAGTAAGTGTTGATGAACTGGATACAATTGTTGATGTTGCAAGAAATTCTGGTGCTATCGGTGCAAGAATGACTGGCGCTGGTTTTGGGGGTTGTGCAATCGCGATTGTTGAAGATAAATTCGCTAACCACGTAAAAGAAAAAATACTTACAACATACCAACAAAAGTTTTCAATGGATGCCAGCATCTATGAAGTTGAAATATCTAGTGGCACACACAAACTATAGTTTTTGTAAAATTATATAAAACCTATGCTTTGGCATAGAATAATTTAAAAACTGTATTATAATAATAGAGATAGAAAGAAAGGATATGTATGAGTAAAATTATAAGAAAACAGCCGTTTGTCGTATTTGTCGTATTGTTCTTTATCTTAAATATTATAAATACATACTTTTTAACGGTACAACAGTTAAATAAATATATCGCACCATTTAAGCATGAAGTCTTAGGAGAGATCAATGCTTTTTTCGGTAATCTATCGATACTCATTCTTTTATATTTACTCATATCGCTTATTTCTAAAGATGCAAAAATGCGTATGAAACTCATCATTATCGCATCACTACTTTTAAACTTATTTGTATTTTTACTAGGCATCTTTAATTTATTTTACGGGACAGCATTTTCAAGAGAAGCATTAACGATTTTTTATAATCCTGCTGGCGGTATTGCTAAAGGCATGTTCACACAACTAATGTATGAACTATTCTTGTATTACAGAATACTTGTCTTTTTACCAACAATTGTGTTATCAATTGCCTACTTTGTAATTAAGAAGAAAAACCAAACATTAGACTTTGGTGTCATTTATCCAAATGGATTAAAAAGTTATTTTATAGTCTTTTTAAGTTTTGGCGTGATGTTTGGTGGATCACTCTTTGGTTTTGATAGATTATACACACGCTCAACATTACCTGTTCAATCTGTAACAAGTACATACGCGATTCAAAACTTTGGTGTCTATCCGTTTTATTTAGTGAACTTACTTGGTTCAGATTTTGATAAAACAACAATTAATCAACTCGATATTGAAACGAATGAAGCGCTTAGAGACGCTTATCAAGCTTATAATAAAAACGTTAGTGCGTACGTTAACGCACTTGATGGAAAACTTTATGGCAATAAAGTTCATGTTAATGATGTCAATGGTTTAACCTATATAGATCCAAGCCTCTTAGATGGTACGTTAGTTTCAGGAGCTTTTAAAGGTAAAAACGTTGTCTTAGTCCATTTAGAAACGATTAATCATTTCTTATTAGAAATACCTGAAACTAACGAACGTTTTAAATTTTTAAATGCCTTACTTGAAGAATCGTATGTCTTTAGTAATTATTATACGACTGTAGGTATGGGTGTAAGTGCCGATGCCGAGGTAAGTGTATTAACGGGATTATATCCTAACGGATTTTCAACACTTCACTGGGATTACAATACAGTGAAATATGATTTAGATACATTACCAGCCTTGTTTAATTTAAAACACTATGAATCGCTTGCTATACATGGTGATTATGGTAGATTTTATAATCGTAATAAAGTGTATTACAACAGCGAAGATGTGAATTTAAGCTTAATGAAGTTTAATAATCCTTATTATGACTTAGAGGCATTCTTAGTGGATTATCCAAACATTTTAGAAACGGGTTATGTTGTTGATGAAGAAAATAACATCGTACATAAGAGCCCTTGGATTAGTGATTTAATGCTTGCTGAAACGATTTATGAAAAAGGAAATGCGTTTAATAAGCCGTTTATGTTATTTCCAATTACGATGATGCCACATACACCGTTTGAATACAATCCATTTACATATACGATTGATGCATACGATAAATGGATCAACGGTTCAACACCGATTAGTAGTTTAACTACGAAGTATATTAATTATGTCGATTATATCGATTTATTTTTACATCGTATGTTTATTGCTGAAGATGGTACAAACCGTACACTAGATAATACGGTATATGTCTTTTATAGTGACCATGGTAGTGGTATTAAAAATGGTGACTTAGATATTTTATTTGGCCGTGAACTTGAAAAGATGGAAGAACGTAAAATTTTACAACAAGGACTCGCATTTATTTATGCACCAGGTAGTGAGATTAAAGATGGCGATTATCCAATATACAAAGGTTTACTAACGGGTAATCAAACGTTCGTTAGAAGTCATGTGGATTTATACCGCACCATCGTTGATTTATTTGATATCGCTCAAAACGATACCATCTATTTTGGTGCTCATGGTTTAAGTAAAGAGCCGACATTTGCCTTAGACAATCGTATATTAGACATTATCATAGACGACCTAAAAGGCGGAAGTTATATTATTTCAAGTAGAAACCTTGACCATTACTATCCAAACGATGTTGTATTAGATGAAGAATTATTAAAACATATTGTAAGGTTCAAACGTCTAAATGACGTTATCTACACGGATGCTAAGATGTTCCAAAAGATTAAGCTCGTGTTAAGTAATTCATAGGATTATACTTTACAAACGTAGGAATAACACATATAATAAGTATGTATAAGAAAGACAAGTAATTTAAAGTGCTTTTTCAAAGAGAGTTTGTGGGTGGTGTAAACAAACATAAAGACTTTAAACGAATCTACTTTATTGGTTTGTACCCTTATACATATAATAAGAGCTAGGGGAACCTAGAACTAAGGTGGCACCGCGAATGATTCGCCCTTAGACATTTTTGTCTAAGGGCTATTTTTATAATTAAAAGGAGTGAGAGTATGCTAGATTTAAAATATGTCGTTGAAAACGTCGAAGAAGTTATAAATAAGTTAAGTAATCGTAATGGTGATTTTACGTATTTAAGAAAGTTAGTCACTTTAGCGAATGAAAGAAAAGAAGTTATCGCTAATGTTGAACTAAAGAAAAATTTAAGAAACGAAGCATCTAAGAAAATTGGCCAATATAAACGTGAAGGTAAAGATGTTACGCCAATTATGAATGAAGTCGCTGGTATTGGTGATGAAATTAAAGTACTTGATGAAAGATTGCTAGCAATTGAAACTGAAATTAATGGCATTCTAGCAATTACACCAAATATACCAAATGAAACTGTACCTGTTGGAAAAGACGAAGATGCAAATGTTGTTATTCGTCATTGGGGTAGGCCACGTACATTTGATTTTCCAGTTAAAGACCATATTCAATTAGGTGAAGCTTTAAACATTTTAGATTTTGAACGTGCAGCAAAAATAACTGGTGCTCGTTTTGTTGTAGATAAAGGTTTAGGTGCAAGACTAGAGCGTTCGCTCATTCAATTTATGATGGATACACATGGTATTGAAAATGATTATATTGAATGTATTCCACCATTTATCGTAAGTGATAAGAGTATGTATGCAACAGGACAATTTCCTAAATTTAAAGAAGACAGCTTCCGCTTAGCAAATACCGAAGGCTGGTATTTAAACCCGACAGCTGAGGTACCGACAATTAATCTATATCGAGATGAAATTATTGATGGCGCGATACTGCCACTTAAATTTGTATCTTATACAACTGCATTTAGATCTGAAGCGGGCTCTGCTGGACGGGATACAAGAGGTATATTAAGACAACATCAATTTAACAAAGTTGAATTGATTAAGTTTACTAAACCAGAAGAATCATACGATGAACTAGAAAAAATGTTAAAAGATAGTGAATCAATTTTACAAAAATTAAATATTCCATATCGTGTTGTTGCCTTATCTACTGGAGATCTTGGATTTTCTATGGCGAAAACATACGATATCGAAGTATGGTTGCCAGGCCAAAATACGTATCGTGAAATTGGTTCAATTAGTAATGCTGAAGATTATCAAGCGCGTCGTGGTAATATTCGTTTCAAACGTGATAAAAACGCTAAAACAGAATATGTACATACATTAAATGGTAGTGGGCTTGCTGTTGGTCGCACAATGATTGCAGTTATTGAAAACTATCAAAATGCTGATGGAACAATAACTGTGCCTGAAGCGCTACGTCCGTACATGAAAGTTGATGTCATTAAATAGCTAAAATTGTGATATAATTTTATCGTACACAAAACTTAACGACGAGGTGAAAACATGAGCCTAATTTATTTGATGATCGTCGTCATACAGGCGACGGTTGCTAATATCGCATTCGCAATGTATCACTTAAAAAATAAGGCAAGATACCCAATGAACTTTGTAGTTGTTTTATTAACACTATCGAGCGCATTGATTATCACGGGTGTATTTTATGCATTGGAAACAATGGAAGTATCCACAAGTTTCTATCTTTTAGCGCCCTTTATAACACTTATTTATATTTTTCTATACTTAGCGCTGTTTAATTCAGATACACGCGAAGTTATCAACATTTATACATTTGCAGGTATTTATACGTTTTCGTTTATTATCATATCGGTGGAAACCGCAGAATTAATTAAGTCCATTGATTTTTATTTAGCGATTTTAATTGTACACACAATCATGTATTTGTTTGTCGCAATATTTGCTAAAAAGGTTAATCGCCACTTTAAAGCCTTGTTATTAAGTGAAGAAAATACAACAACACATAATATGATGTGGTTATTAGTATCTTTATTTGGTGTAACGATTTGTTTAAATGTCATTTTCTCTCGTGTTGGAACAAGCGTTTCACATGTAATCTTAATGTTTATATGGATAGCTGCAGTAACGCTATCTATCAACATATTGAATCACTTAAAAAATGCAAATATTCAACAACGACAGTTGTTAAGTTTAATGCGTTATGACACTTTAACAAATACATTAAACCGTGATGCATTGTTTGATGACTTACAAGAATTAGTTGAACGAAAAGAATCGTTTGCTATATTCGCGATTGACTTAGATGATTTTACATCGGTAAACGATGACTTTGGTCATGAAACTGGCGATACATATTTGGTTAACTTTGTTAAACAATTAAAAGAAATTATTGGTGTGGATTCACAACTTTATAGAAGAAGTGGTGATGAATTCATTATTACAACCAATATAAAAAATGCACCTTATTTACTGACGCGCCTACGAAATATTAAGAAGTTAGATAATATTAATACTGAGTTTTTAGGCGCTAGCATCGGTGTTGCAAAATATCCTGAAGACAGTGAAAATGTGAAAGAATTATTGCATATCGCAGACCTCGATATGTACGAAAATAAAAAGAGAATTAAATAACATAATTTCACATTAAAAAACCATTTACTTCACACATTATTTTGCTATAATAAACGTGCTTCATTTTTCTCTTGAACCACACTTGTGTGGTATAATAAGTGTGAATTTCACACTTATTTTTTTATACTAACGGAGGTTTTTATGAAAATATACTACGTCGAAGATGAACAAGATTTATCAGAAATTATTAGAAAGTATTTAACAAGGGAAGGTTTTGATGTTACCGTCTTTTCAAAAGGTAAAGAAGCGATGAAGCATATCAATGATGATGTTGATTTATGGATTCTTGATATTATGCTTGCTGATGAGATAAGTGGTTACGATATTATTCGTGCACTTAAAGAACGTGATAGTCAAGCGGCTATCATCTTTACGTCTGCTCGCGATCAAGACTTGGATAAAATTATTGGTTTAGAACTTGGTAGTGATGATTATCTTGCAAAACCATTTTCACCTAGAGAATTGATTTTGCGTGTTAAAGCGGTCTTAAAACGTTCACAATTGCCAAAATCAGAAGTTATCGTGCATGATGGCTATCAAATTAATATTACGAAGCGTGAAATTGTTGAAGGTACAAATCAAATCGAATTAACTAACAAAGAATTTGAATTGTTAATTTTCTTTTTAAACCATATCAATCAAGCATTTGATCGCGAGACGATATTAAAACACGTTTGGGGCGATAACTACTATGGTAGTGACCGTGTCGTTGACGACTTATTAAGACGTCTACGTCAAAAAATGCCTAATTTGAAAATTGAAACAATTTATGGATACGGGTATCGTTTATTATGATTAAAAGAAGCTTGGGATTACAACTAAATATTGTCTTTTCAATTGTCGTTGTTGTCACAAGTCTTTTTTTTGTTATTACAATTAAACGGACGTTTTATAACATTACACTCGAACAAGACCGTTATCAACAACGCGAGTTCTTTGAACAAATTTATGATATGTATTTAAAAGATACATTGCATAAAGACCCGATACCAACAAATGAGTATAATGGTCATATTGTTATTATGAAAACGGGAAATGTCATTGACCGGATTTTATTTGATGGCAATGGCATGCTTACAGAAAGCGAAGCTATTCAAAAAGCTGAAGCGATGTTTGGTTCAATCTATAACTATGCGTATCAAGAAATTAACGACGGCCTACATTATATAGGAAGAAGTATTAACCAAGGTAGTGTCATTATCTTAACGTTTACGGATGGCAGACATCAAGCAATTTCTAACGCAAACATTTCAAACCGTATGTTATGGGGCTTTACTGCAATTATGATTTTAGGTAACATCTTTATAATGCTATGGTCAAACTTACTTGTAGAACGTATTAAAATACTTAAAACAGACGTTTTACAATTAACGAAGAAACATTACAACCATAAAATAAAAATCGATGGCGATGATGAAGTTTCTGATTTAGCGAAATCAATTGAAAACATGCGTCTTGAAATTTTAAAAAACGAAACTGAAAAACAAGAAATGTTACAAAATGTTAGTCACGATTTTAAGACACCGATTGCCGTAATTCGTTCATATGCTGAAGCTGTACGTGATGGTATAAGTGATCCGATTGATTTAAATGTTGTTATTAAGCAAACAGAAATCTTAAGTAACAAAGTTAAACAATTATTAGAACTAAACAAATTAGAATATTTAAAGAAACAAGAAACATTTGTCGATGTAAATATTAAAAACTTAATAACTCAAATTGTGAATTTACATAAATTCCAAAACATTAAGTTTGAACTTGATTTAGACGAAGGTAGTTACTATGGTACAAGCGAAAACTTATACATCGCATTTAGTAACATTATAGATAACGCCTTACGTTATGCAAAATCGGTTATTCGCATTACATTTAAAAATAAAAAACTCACCATCTTTAACGACGGTGAGCCTGTAGACCCTAATTATTTAGACAACGCCTTTAAACCTTATCAAAAAGGTCCTAAAGGTGAAAGTGGATTAGGACTTCATATTGTCTATAAAACACTTAGCCACTTCAATTTAAGTGTTCAAATTGTAAATGAAAAACAGGGCGTAAGTTTTATTATAGAGCCGAGCTTATAACTTCGGCAATGAGCTTCAAATCATCTTTTTCTTTACGAGAATTTACTTGATAATGAAGTTCATCTTTACTGTATCTAGGAACAACATGTATGTGGAAATGAAAGACGGTTTGTCCAGCAATCTCACCGTTATTGTTTAACAAATTAAACCCTTCAGGTTTAAAGGTTTTTTCAATAGCGTGAGCAACCTTTTTAGCGACAACAATCAAATGTTGTAAAAGATCATCAGGCATACTTAAAAGATTAGGATAACTTTTCTTTGGTACAACCAATGTGTGACCTTTACTTATTTGACTTATGTCTAAAAAGGCGATTGCTAAATGGTCTTCATAAACGATGTGTGCAGGTATTTCCCTTTGGATAATTTTTTCAAAAATTGTCATTGTATGTACCTCCATTTCCTTCATTTTAACACAAAAAAATGTTTGTTCATATAGTAATCTTATCAATAATTAATTGTGGTATAATTGTATTGGAAATTTAGGAGGAATGAAATATGAGAAAAATACCAGTAGGCATTTCAGGAAGACATGCCCATTTAACAAAAGAACATTTAGAAATTTTATTTGGTGAAGGTTATGAACTTACACCAATGAAAGACTTAAGCCAACCAGGACAATACGCAGCTGAAGAAAAAATAGATGTTGTAAGTCCACAAGGCAAAGTATTAGCAGGTGTACGTATTTTAGGACCAGTTCGTAAAGGTACACAAGTAGAAATTTCAAAGAGCGATGCGATTCGTTTTAAATTTGAGGCACCAGTTCGTTCATCAGGCGACATCAAAGGTAGTGGTCCAGCAAAATTAATCGGACCTAAAGGCGAAGTTGAAGTTTCTGAAGGTGTTATTATTGCCGATAGACACATTCACTTTAACTTAGAAGAAGCTATAGAATTTGGTGTTAAAGATGGCGATGTTGTAAGTATCGCAATCGATGGTATCAAACCAGGTATTTTAGGAAACGTGTTATGCCGTGTTAACAAAGCTTATGCATTAGATTGCCACTTGGATACAGACGATGGTGCGGCATTTATGTTAAATACAGGCGATACTGTAACATTAGTTAAAAAATATACAATTAACGAATAAAAAGCCGTAGCTGGCTTTTTTTACCTGAAAGGGGCGCTTAAAATGGACGTATTAGATAGAAAAAAAGTATTTAGAGATCCTATTTATGGTTATATTCATGTTGGTTATGACATCATAAAAGATTTAATTGATACACCAGCATTTCAACGCTTAAGACGAATTAAACAACTATCGGGTGTGCAAATGGTTTTTCATGGCGCAGAGCACTCGAGATTTTCACACAGCCTAGGTGTTTATGAAGTTGCTAATCGTTTTTTAGAAATTCCGGATATTAAACATACTTTAAGCGAAAGGGAACAACTCTTATTTTTAACCGCGGCATTATTACATGATATCGGTCACGGAGCATATTCTCATGCGTTTGAAGATGTGTTTTTAGTAAACCACGAAAAAATCGGTGCCAGCATCATTGTTGAAAATAAAGAAATTCGTGAAATATTAAATCGTGTGGATGATGATTTTGCTAAAGATGTTGCAAGTATTATTTTAAAAAAAGGTAAATTTAAAATTATAGAGCAATTAATCTCAAGTCAACTTGATGTTGACCGTATGGATTATTTAAGTCGTGATGCATACTTTACAGGTGCCGCTTACGGTAAAATTGATGTTGACCGCTTAACACGTGTATTAAGAATTAAAGATGGTAGGGTCGTCTTTAAATTAAGTGGTATTCATGCAATTGAAAACTATTTAATTTCAAGATATCATATGTACTGGCAAGTATATTTTCATCCAGTAGCTCGAAGTTATGAAGTTATTTTAGAAAAGATTTATTTACGTATCCGCAATTTATTAAATGAAAACTACGCATTCAATAGTTATGTTGAACCACTTAGACGCTTAATGGAAGATCCTACGGACTTAGAAGCATACTTAGAAATCGATGATTTTTATATTAATGGACTTATTAAAAGTTTCTTAAAGACAGAAGATTCAATATTACGCATACTAGCAGATGATTTCATGAATCGTCATATTTGGGAATACATCAACGAAACAAATGAACACAAAGATGAAATCAACCATATCAAACAAACAATGTCGGATGAAGAACTTAAGTATTTTACATCATCACGTACCGTACATGAAAGTACATATAAAGATGAAACAAGCAATTTAGGTGAGAATATATACATTCTTTTAGAAAACGATGAAATTTCAACGCTCAAACAACAATCAAAAATTATTGAAAGTTTATCTTATAGCGGTATGAAAAGCGATCCTAAATTTTTCTATCGTAAAAAATGAAACAAATTTTTATTGTTGAAGGTATCCATGATGTGGACCGATTAAAGAAATATAACCCAACACTTCATGTTGTAAGTGTGAATGGAAGTGCGATAGATCCAAGCACTTTAGAATACTTAGAAAAAATTAGCGAAACACACCAAATGATTTTATGTTTAGACCCGGACCATGCAGGCGAACGTATACGTAGAATACTATCTAAAAAATTAAAAAATGTTGCTCATGTTTTTTTACCAAAAGAAAAAGCGGTCAGTTCAAATGGTAAAAAGATTGGTTTTGAACACGTTACAGATGATACACTTATTGAAGCACTTAGCCATATTCAAGTTGAATCAAACGAACCAAGCGATGAAATAACCGATATTTTTTTACATGAAGTAGGCTTAACTGGTTCAACTAAATCTCGTAGTTTGCGAGAAAAACTAAGTAAATACTTTAATCTAGGTCATGTTAACGGAAAACAGTTAAAGGTACGATTAAATAGTTTTAATATTACAAAAGAAGATATTTTAAAAGTATTAGAATGCGATGAATGATTCATCGTATTTTTTATGGCGAATACTAACATAAATAACTATTTTATGGTATAGTATTAATGTTAAAAAAAGGGTGAATGTTATGCATCAAGCAAAAAAGAAATTTGGTCAAAATTTTTTAAAAGACCATAACTTACTAAAAAAAATTGTAAGTAGTGCAAAAATCGAAGGACTCGATGTTATTGAGGTAGGACCTGGCATGGGTGCATTAACTCAATTTTTAGTCTTAAACGCACGTACAGTTACAGCTTATGAAATTGATACATCACTAAAACCTATCTTAGCGAAATTTGAAAATAATCATCCAAACCTAAAAATTATCTATGGCGATTTTTTAGATATGGAAATACCAAATGGGACATTTCACTTAGTTGCAAACATTCCATACTACATAACATCATCCATTATTTTTAAATTTATTGAATTACCACAAATGAAATCAGCCACGATTATGATCCAAAAAGAAGTCGCTGATCGAATTAACGCGAAACCGAATTCTAAACAATATAATGCACTATCGATTATCTTACAATACTACTGTCATGTAAAAAAAGTGATGGACGTGCCTCGTCATATGTTTACACCAAAACCTAATGTCGATAGCGTTGTTATAAGATTAGAAAAATATGATACACGACCGCTAAATAATGAACAAGAGTTATACTTTATAGAACTTATAAAGCATGCTTTTAAGCAAAAACGTAAAACGCTTATCAATAATTTATATGAAGCATATGGCATTGATAAGGAAGTATTAATTACCTATTTAAAAACATTTGGTTTAGATGAGAAAATTAGAGCAGAAGCCATTGATGTTCAAACATTTATAGAAATGGCAAAAAAACCCATAAATAAGTAAAAAACGCTTAATCAAACGCTTACATTTGTAAAAATGAGCGTTTTTTTGTGTTTTTTGGCACTTTTTTCATTAAAAGTAAAGCGTTTTCTTTAAAATAACTCTAAGTTATGTTATAATTTTAATAAAGATTAATCATATAAAACCGGAGGGCAAAATGAAAATTACAGACGTCAGAGTTAAACATGTTGAAAGTGATTCAAGATTACGTGGGGTGGCTACAATAACATTTGATGACAGTTTCGTTGTTCATGATATTCGTATTATTGAAGGCGAAAACGGATTATTTGTTGCAATGCCAAGCAAAAAAACTGCCAGCGGCGGTTTTAGAGATATTGCACATCCAATTCATGGGGATATGCGGAAGATGATTGAAGATGCTATCGTAGAGGCGTATAATCAATTAGACAAAGAAGCTCCAACAGAAGAATAATAAAGACAAAAGGACGTATCAGATACTTAAGATAAGTAAGGGGACTACGTCCTTTTTTTGTATTTATGTAAAATGTTGTCTATACCTTTAAAGTTTACTTAAAAAGTGTTATAATTTAAAATGTAAACGCGAAGGATAGGAGATTTAATCTTATGAAAATATCAAAAACAAATGTCGTTTTAGCAGACCACGTTGTCTATACGGGTTTAGAAATTGAAAACGGAGTCATTATGCACATCGGTGATGTGAAAGATGGACTTGATTTAAGTGACTATTATGTTGTTCCTGGATTTATCGATCAACATATTCATGGTAGTGATAATAGTGATGCTATGGACGGTAGTCAAGAAGCTCTTGATCGTATGGCCAAATCTTTACTAAAAGAAGGTACAACAAGTTTTTTACCAACGACTATGACTGGTGCATTCGAACAAGTCGATCAAGCTTTGTCAGCAATAAAAAACTATAGACAGGGCGCTGGCGCGAACGTATTAGGTGCACACTTAGAAGGACCATTTATTAATAAAACTCGTGTAGGTGCTCAACCAATTGAATTTGTTCAAGCGCCATCTGTAGAAGCATTTAAACGTTTTAAAGACCACGATGTTATTAAATTAATTACGCTTGCTCCTGAAGTTGATGGTGCAGATGATTTAATTCAATATTGCAAGCTTAACAATGTTGTTGTATCAATTGGACATACATCAGCAAAATTTAGTGAAGTGAAACATGCACTTGAAATTGGTGCAAATCAATTTACACATGCTTATAACGCGATGACACCGCTTCATCACCGTGATATCGGTGTTGTTGGCGCAATGTACTTACTTGACGGTTTGCGTGCTGAATTGATTTGTGACGGTATTCACTCAAGTAAAGAAGCAGTTGAACTTTTATATAAAAATAAAGGACGCGATGGCATTATATTAATTACCGATAGCATGCGCGCAAAATACTTGAAAGACGGTCTATCAGAACTTGGAGGACAAGAAGTCTTTGTTAAAGAAGGTAAAGCGACATTAAAAGATGGTACAATTGCCGGAAGTATTTTACGTATGAACGTTGGTGTAAGAAACATGATGGATTATTGTAATATTCCAATTTATGATGCCGTTTATATGGCCTCAAGTATGCCAGCAATTAACTTAGGCATAAAAAATAAAGGGTTTATTAAAGAAGGCTTTGATGCGGATTTAGCAGTATTGGATAAAAATTTAGAAGTTGTCATGACAATTGTTGGCGGCAAAATAAAGTATGAAAGGGAATAACAATGAAAATTAATATCTTTGATTCTAAGAAAGAGTTGTATGATGCGGTCGCACTTTACGTTATCGACAAAGTAAAAAGCAACCCAGAGATTCACTTAGGTCTAGCAACGGGTTCAACACCAGTACCCTTGTATGAACGACTAATTATAGATCATAAAGTGAATCATACAAGTTATAAAAAGGTGAAAAGTTTTAACCTAGACGAGTATATCGGATTACCAAGAACTCATGAACAAAGTTACTATACATTTATGAATAATAATTTATTCAAACATATCGACATTACTGAAACATATATACCAAACGGTGAAGCAAGTGATATCTTAGCTGAAGCTAAGAGTTACAAGGAACTTTTGGAACGTGAAGGCGTTGATTTACAAATCTTAGGTATCGGTTCAAATGGTCACATTGGCTTTAATGAACCAAACACACCATTTGATTCACATGTTCATATTGTTGATTTAGCGGAATCAACAATTAAAGATAATGCAAGATTTTTTGAGGGTAATTTAGATTTAGTACCTAAAAAAGCAATTACGATGGGTATTAAAGATATTATAGCAGCAAAAGAAATTGTTTTAATCGCAACTGGTAAAGCAAAGAGTAAAGCGATTAATGAAGTTGTTAATGGTAAAGTAGATACATTTGTACCAGCAACTATTTTACAAAAACATCCAAACGTTCATCTATATTTAGATAAAGATGCTGCAAGCAAATTATAAAATTATATTTTGAAATATTGAAATATTTGTAAAATTTAATATTTGAAAGTGTAAGCCACAGGCCTTTATAAAGGAACCGGGCTTTTTTAATTTATAAACCTTTCGGATTATCTGTATTGATAACGCTTTACACGCTTTTTCTATTCAAAAAAGGTTGTATATATACTATAATAAAGATAATAGAGACAAAGGGGACTGGAAAATGATCATAGAAGGAAGAAAAGTCAAATTATTTACCTTGAACGCCAACAAGCCTCTGGCAAAAATTATTAGTGAGGCAGCAGGCATTGAATTAAGTGTTGCTGAAGTAATTCGTTTTGCTGACGGTGAAATATCGATTAACATCGAAGAAAGTGTTAGAGGACACGATATTTTTATTGTTCAACCAACAAGTACACCAGTAAATGAAAACTTAATGGAACTATTAATTATGATTGATGCATTGAAACGTGCAAGTGCGAAACAAATTACGGCAATTCTGCCATACTATGGTTATTCACGACAAGACCGTAAATCGAAATCTCGCCAACCTATTACAGCAAAATTAGTTGCTGATTTATTACAAACTGCAGGTATAAACCGTATTATGTGTATCGATTTACATGCAGCGCAAATTCAAGGTTTCTTTGATGTACCTATTGATAATTTTCCAGCAGCTTCTTTACTTGCTGAAACATTTATTGATAAAAAATTGAATGATGTCGTTGTTGTATCACCGGATCATGGTGGAGCGACGCGTGCACGTATTTTTGCAAGATATTTAAATGCGCCACTAGCAATTATTGATAAACGTAGACCGGAACCAAATAAAGCAGAAGTAATGAATATTATCGGGGATGTTAAAGGTAAAACAGCTATTATGTTAGATGATATCATCGATACTGCAGGCACTTTAATTGCTGGAGCAAATGCCTTAGTTCAAGCTGGTGCAAAAGAAGTTTACGCAGCTGCAACACACGCCATTTTTTCAAAAGATGCTGTAAAACGTATTAATGATTCTGTTATTACACGTGTCGTTGTAACGGACACTATTGAATTAAAACCTGAAAAGCAATCACCAAAAATTTTACAAATCTCGATTGGACCATTAATTGGAGAATCGATTAGACATATTATAAAGGACGAGCCAATTAGTCAAATCTTTGATAGACTAAGCCATAAGCAGGAAGCATGAAGTTAATTGTAGGTCTTGGAAATCCCGGAAGTAAATACGAGCAAACAAGACACAACGTTGGATTTTTAGTTTTAGATGAACTCGCTAAAAGATACAACGTTTCTTTTGCGTTAGATAATAACTTTAATGGTCTAATTGCAAACTCTAGAGTTGGTAAAGAAAAGGTGATTTTATTAAAACCGACAACGTTTATGAATTTAAGTGGCATTGCCGTATCTAAAGTCTTAAATTATTTTCAAGTGCCACTTGATGACTTGATTGTTATTTCCGATGATATTGATTTATCGACAGGAAGACTACGTTTGCGTGAAGGTGGTGGCCATGGCGGGCATAACGGCTTACGAGACATTCATAAACACCTCGGTTCAGCGAAATACAAACGTATTAAAATTGGTATCGATCAAGACAGAACCGTGATGTTAGACCAATACGTATTAGGTAAATTTAGTAAAGAGGAACAAAAACTTATCGATGAAGCAGTGAACCTTAGTGCGGATGCGTTAATGATGTTTATTGAAAATATCCCGTATTTGGACATTATGACCAAATATAATACGATAGGTAAAAACAATGCTAAGTAATATTTTAAAAACTAAATCGAAAATAAATACTTACATAAAAAAACAACGAGACCCGTTGTTTTTTAAATCTAGTACGCTTGATTATAATGCCGAAATGATTGCTTTAGACTTTGAAACCAACAACGAAACAATCTTTGTTGTGTTGCCAAGTCTTTTTGATGCACAAAAATATTATGATATTCTTCAGGCAAAACTTGGCGAAAAAGTTCTATTTTATCCAACCGATGAAATTTTAACATCGATGATGGCACTTGGTAGCCCAGAGTTCAAAAGCGAACGTTTGTATACCATTAAATATTTATTGGATGGCCATAAAGGTATTGTTGTTATGACACAACTTGGGTTAACCTTAAAGCAGCTTAAACCAAGTGATTATTTAAATGGTGCACGCACAATAAAAGTGAATGAATCGTATAACATTGACGATATCGTAGGTTTCTTAGTCAACAGTGGTTATAAACGTTCATATATTGTTGAAATGCCTGGTGAGTTTAGTTTACGAGGCAACATCTTAGATATTTTTACATTAAACAATAAGCATCCATATCGTATCGATTTTTTCAGTGATGAAGTTGAAACAATTAAGCAGTTCGATGTTGTTACACAAAAATCATTTGTAAACTTAGAACTCGTTGAATTATCACCTATGCACGAACTTTTTTACACGAAAGACATGCAGACAAAAGCAATTGAAAAAATCGAAAGACATTTTAGTAAATTTGAGTTATCTTTAAAAGAACGAAAAAAGTTAGAAGAAGATATTGAAAACTTGCAAACACGTTCACAACTTGAAACACTCAATTACTATATTTCATTTTTCAATGAAGAAGAATCAACAATTATTGATTTTGCTGAATCATATCGCTTATATGCTATAGATGCACATAAGATGTTAATCAACTTACAACAAATTGACAACGATTTAAAAACATATGAACAAGCGATGGATGGTAAAAGTTTCTTAAGTGTTCGTATGCATAAAGAACTTAAACCACTTCTTAATAAAGCAACCATTACGATTGATAATCAAGGCTTTCATTCGAAAGAAGCTATCGATTTAAATGTTAAGGAAATACCAAGTTATAAATCCAACTTAAAACTTTTTTATCATGACTATCAGTCTAAAAATAAAGAGACTGTGTATTATATTGCATTAGAGCAAACCAAGTACTATGAATTATTTGTTGAGTTTTTACATGAACATAGAATATTCTATGAAACGGATTTAAATGTTAAGAGCGACCTTTATGTTTTAAATCAAAAAGGTATTGGCTCATTTTTTGACTACAACGCAAATAGTGTCTTTTTAAATGACGCTGCGCTATTTAATTTTAAAGGCTCAAAAGCAATTAAATACCGAAGTGTCTTAAATCAAACAACGAAGATTCGTGATGCATCCGAGTTAACTGTCGGTGATTTTGTTGTCCATTATGATTATGGTATTGGTCGCTACATGGGACTTACAACAATGGACTTAAGTGGACACAAACGTGACTATTTATTACTGGTATACGCAAATGAAGAAAAGCTATATGTACCTGTTGATCAAATCGAGTGGGTTTTAAAATATAGTAGCCACGACGGTGCAACTCCTCAGTTATCTAAAATGGGTGGTAAGCAATGGCAAAAAGCAAAAACCCAAGCACGCATGCGAATCAAAGAATTATCCGATCAACTCATACGCTTATATGCAATGCGTCAAAATGCAAAAGGTTATCCATTTTCAAAAGATAATGAACTTCAAAAACAATTTGAGTTTGACTTCAATTATCAAACAACTAAAGATCAAGAAAAAGCAATTATCGATGTGAAGTTTGATATGGAAAGCGATAAACCAATGGACCGATTAATTTGTGGTGATGTTGGTTTTGGTAAAACAGAGGTTGCACTAAGAGCGGCATTTAAGGCTGTATTAGACGCAAAACAGGTTTTGTATTTAGTACCAACAACAATACTGGCAAGACAACATTATTACACATTTAAAGAACGCTTTGAAAAATATGGTGCAAATGTGGCACTACTTAATCGATTTGTAAAACCTAAAAAACAAAAAGAGATTTTAGAAAAACTTGCTAAAGGATATATCGATGTTGTAATAGGTACGCATCGATTACTATCAACCGATGTTAAATTTAAAGATTTAGGTTTAATGATTGTCGATGAAGAACAACGTTTTGGCGTTATGGATAAAGAAAAAATTAAAGAACTTAAAGTTAATGTTGACGCACTTACTTTAAGTGCGACACCAATTCCAAGAACACTACAAATGTCCTTGATGGGTTTAAAAGACTTATCGATGATTGAAACACCACCGCTTAACCGCTATCCGGTTCAAACATATGTATTAGAACACGAGGATGCGTTGATCAAAGAAGCAATCATGCGGGAAATTTCACGTGGTGGACAGGTGTTTTATTTATACAATAAAGTGCAAGGCATTGAAGGTAAAGTTGAACGACTTAAAAAATTAGTGCCAGAAGCTAAAATTAATTTTGCTCATGGACAAATGAGTAGAGACGCACTTGAAAATGTTGTAAGTGATTTTATTGACCATGAGTTTGATATATTGGTAGCAACAACAATTATAGAAACAGGCGTTGATATACCAAACACAAATACGCTTATTATAGAAGATGCTGATAAACTTGGATTATCTCAACTTTATCAAATACGTGGTCGTGTTGGACGAAGTGATCGTATCGCCTATGCGTATTTATTTTACGACAAACGCAAAAATTTAAACGATGAAGCTCAAAAACGTCTATCGGCAATTAAAGATTTCACAGCACTTGGAAGTGGCTATAAAATTGCATTACGTGATTTAGCAATTCGTGGTGCTGGTGATATTTTAGGTCGTGAGCAATCTGGATTTATTGACGCTGTTGGTATTGAACTATACATGAAATTACTTGAAGAAGCTATGACAGGTGAAACTTTCGAACGTGATACAACCCAAGCGGACGACGTATATGCAGATCGACATATTGACGAAAATTATATTGAAAGTGACGCTGTCCGCATTGAAGTTCACAAACGTATCAGTTCACTCAATAAGTTAAGCGATGTTGAGGACTTGAAGGATGAACTTGTGGACCGATTCGGCAAACTCGATGTATCGCTTATTGTCTACATGTATGAAAAGTTATTTAAAAAACTTTCCCATAAATTAGGCACAAAAAAAGTTCTGAGAAATCAGCAAAAAGTAACACTTGTTTTAAAAGAGGAAGTTTCAAGCAATATAGACGGCCTTATGCTCTTCGAAAAATGTAGCAAATATAAATATCCGGTAAAATTAGGGTATTTAAAAGGCGAAATATCTATTGAAATTGATTTTAAACAAAGTGACGGACATTGGTTATACGACATGTCACAATTCATTGAATATTTAATTTCCGAAAAAAATAATTGATGTGAAACGTTTTCATAAGCAAATGGCTTGAAATGATAGTATAATGTAATTATAGAAACGAATGGAAATTATATAAAGGAGATTTGAAAATGAAAGCTTGGGAAGGTTTTAAAAAAGGCGCATGGACAGAGTCCATTGACGTAAGAGACTTCATTTTGAACAACTATACAGAGTACACTGGTGACTCATCATTTTTAGTTGGTCCGACTGAAGCATCTAAAAAATTAAATGAAATGTTTTTCAACTTCTTACAAGAAGAACGTGAAAAAGGTGGCGTTATTGAATTAGATACAGATGTTGTATCATCAATCGTGTCACATGGCCCTGGTTATATCGACAAAAGTTTAGAAAAAATTGTTGGTTTACAAACAGATAAACCATTTAAACGCGGATTTTTCCCATACGGTGGTATCAAAGTAGCTGTTAAAGCTGCAGAAGCTTATGGTTACCATGTAAGTGAAGAGAAAAAACATATTTTTACTGAATATCGTAAAACACATAACCAAGGTGTATTTGATGCCTACACTGAACGTGTAAGAAGAGCAAGAAGCTCACATATTATTACGGGTTTACCTGATGGATACGGACGTGGACGTATTATCGGTGATTACAGAAGAGTACCACTTTATGGTATTGATCGCTTAATTGAAGAAAGAATAAACGATCGCAAGAATATTCCTGTTGATAGCGAAGCAAACATCCGTTTACGTGAAGAAACAACAGATCAAATCAATTCATTAAAAGAACTTATCCAATTAGGCGATATGTATGGATTTGATTTAAGAAGACCAGCTGAAAACTCATTAGAAGCTATTCAATGGTTATACTTAGCATACTTAGCAGCTGTTAAAGAACAAAACGGTGCTGCAATGTCACTTGGTAGAACATCAACATTCTTAGATGTTTATATTGAAAGAGACTTAAAAGCAGGATTATTCACAGAAGAAGATATTCAAGAATTTATCGATCATTTCGTTATGAAATTAAGAATGGTTCGTTTTGCAAGAACTCCGGAATACAATGCATTATTTACAGGAGACCCAACTTGGGTAACTGAAGTGCTTGGTGGTATGACATTAGATGGACGTTCATTAGTAACTAAGAACTCATTCAGATATTTACAAACGTTATATAATTTAGGTACATCAGCTGAACCAAACTTAACTGTTTTATGGTCAGACAGATTACCAGAAGGCTTCAAAAAATTCTGTGCAAAAGTTTCAATTGACACATCATCAATTCAATATGAAAACGATGAATTAATGCGTCCAAAACATGGTGATGACTATGGTATCGCATGTTGTGTTTCACCAATGGCTATTGGTAAAGAAATGCAATTCTTCGGTGCTAGAGCAAACCTTGCTAAAGCATTATTATACGCAATGAATGGTGGTAGAGACGAAGTTTCTGGTGCACAAGTATTTACACCAAGTGAAATTATGCAACCAGGTAAAGATGGTTACTTATCATTTGAAGAAGTTTATGCTAAATTCGATTCAATGATGGATGAATTAGCTGAAGTTTACGTTGAAGCTTTAAACACAATTCATTACATGCATGATAAATATGCATATGAAAAAATAGAAATGGCATTACATGATGTGAACGTAACAAGATGGTTTGCAACAGGTGCTGCTGGTCTATCAGTAGTTGCTGACTCGTTATCAGCAATCAAACATGCAAAAGTAAAACCTATCTATGACGAAAGAGGTTTAATTACAGACTTCGAAGTAGAAGGAGATTTCCCTAAATATGGCAACAACGAAGATGCAGTTGATAGTTTAGCTGTTAAAGTTGTTGAGGATTTCATGTCAAAAATTTCTAAACAATGGACATACCGTGATTCAATTGCAACAATGAGTATTTTAACAATTACTTCAAACGTTGTTTATGGTAAAAACACAGGTAACACGCCAGATGGTAGACGTGCTGGTGAACCTTTCGCTCCAGGTGCTAACCCAATGCACGGACGCGATGCATCAGGCGCATTAAAATCATTAGCTTCAGTAGCTAAAATTCCATATGAATCATGCCGTGACGGTATTTCAAATACATTTACTATGGTTCCACATTCATTAGGCGTTGATGCAAATATCAAAGATGAAGATGGATTCATCGTTGAAAGTTCAATAGCTGTTGAAAACTTAGTTGGTATCTTAGATGGATACTTCAACCAAAAGGGTTACCACTTAAATGTTAACATCTTAAATCGTGAGCAATTAATTGACGCTTACAACAACCCATCTAAATATCCAAACTTAACAATCCGTGTTTCTGGATACGCAGTTAACTTCGCAAACTTAACTGACGAACAAAAACGCGAAGTTATCTCAAGAACTTTCCATGAAAGTAGATAACAAAGCTAACGTATATTTCATCGAAACTTTCGGGGCCTTTGATGGCCCCGGAATTCGTTATATCTTATTTTTACAAGGTTGTTTGATGAAATGTAAGTTTTGTCATAACCGCGATAGTTGGGATTTAAGTGTTAATAAAGAAATGACGGTAGAGGAAGTATTGAATGATTACCGTAAGTATAAGGGATTTTATAAAAATGGTGGTATTACCGTAAGCGGTGGTGAACCACTCATTCAAATTGATTTTTTAATTGATTTGTTTAAAGCATGTAAGCAAGAAGGTATTCACACATGTATTGATACATCTGCTGGTTGTTACAACCATAAGATGGACGATAAAATCAAGACATTGATGGCATACACAGATCTTGTATTGCTTGATATCAAACATATTGATAATGAAAAACATAAAGACTTAACGGGTATGCCAAACACACACATTTTAGAATTTGCAAAATTACTTAATGAGTTAAATGTAGCGGTTCGTACAAGACATGTTTTAATTCCAACAATAAATGATGGAAAAGAAGACTTAACGAACTTACGTTTATTCCTAGATACATTAACAAATGTTGAAGGTATCGATATTTTACCATATCACACAAAAGGTAAAATGAAGTGGGAAAAAATGGGCTTAGTTTATCCACTAGATGGTATAAGAGAAGCTAATAGCGATGATGTTAAAAAAGCTGAACTTATTTTAAAAGCAGGCTATAAATATAAAACAACTTAAAGTGCATACTATAAATGCACTTTTTTATTACCCGGATTTCAAAAAATGTGTGTTATACATGTTATAATTAAACTATACTTAACGTCGATAATAATTAATGGGGGAAACTATGAACAAAGTCTTACAAAAACTAGGTATTAACAAAAACGAGTTTATCAGTTATGGAAATGATAAAGGCAAAGTGAAACTCAGTATTTTAAATCGTTTAAATAACAAGCGAGACGGCAAATTAGTTTTAGTAACTGCCATTAATCCTACAAAAGCAGGTGAAGGCAAAACTACGGTATCCATTGGTCTTGCTCAAGGATTAAATGCACTTGGCGAGCGCGTATGCTTAGCATTAAGAGAACCAAGTTTAGGTCCAGTGTTTGGACTTAAAGGTGGTGCGACAGGTGGTGGGAAATCGGTATTGACACCATCAGAAGATATAAACCTACATTTTACAGGAGATTTTCATGCTATTACAAGCGCAAACAACTTACTTTCAAGTTTAATTGATGCTCATATATATTATGGGAATGAATTAAAAATTAAAGATGTTGTTTGGCCAAGAACGATGGATATGAATGATCGTTTCTTAAGAAATATTGAAACAAAATTAAGAAAAGACAACTTCATAATTACTGCTGCAAGCGAAATTATGGCAATTTTAGCATTATCAACATCGCTTAAAGATTTAAAAGCGCGCCTTTCAAATATTTTAGTTGGTTATAATGAAAACAACGAACCTATTTATGCCAAACAAATAGGTGCAGTTGATGCAATGACGATTTTGTTAAAAGATGCTATCCATCCAAATCTAGTTCAAACGATTGATGGTGTGCCAGCATTTGTTCATTGTGGCCCTTTTGCAAATATCGCACATGGATGTAACTCAGTGTTAGCTACAAAAATGGCACTTAAACTTTCAAATTATACCATTACAGAGGCTGGATTTGGTGCGGACTTAGGTATGGAAAAATTCTTGGACTTAAAACGCCCGATTTTAGGTAAAAATCCAGATGTTGTATGTTTAGTTGTAACACTTAGAGCATTAAAAGCTCATGGTGGAGCAAACGATTATTCATCAAACGATATTATCGCTTTAAACAAAGGAATTGAACATTTAAAACAGCATATTGAAAACATTAGAAAGTTTAATTTACCGTTTGTTATTGCATTGAATCACTTTGAAAGTGATGATTCATTGGAGGTTGGCTATTTACTTGACTGGGCAAAAACAGAAGGTCATAAAATAGCTGTATCAAAAGGGTTTAAAGAAGGAAAAGAAGGCACAAAAGAACTTGCTAAACTTATTATGGAAGCAAGTGAACATGAAGAATTAGAACAAGTATTTATGTATGGTCATACGGACTCGATTGTTGAAAAGATTGAAAAAATAGCAACAAAGATTTACCGTGCAAAAAATGTATCTTATAGTAAAAAAGCACTTAAAAAATTAGATTCAATGAAAGATTTAAATCATTTATCGGTATGTATCGCAAAAACACCAATGTCTTTTTCAGGTGATGCAAGTCTAGTAGGTACACCACGTGATTTTACATTAGAAATTGATGATTTTAATATTTCACACGGAGCTGGATTTGTTGTTGCAAAAACTAAAGGTATTATGGTTATGCCGGGGTTAAATAATGATCCTAATGCAAAACATATGAAAATTGATGATGAAGGAAACTTCAACTTATTTTAAGGAGGTCCCTATGATTTTAGATGGTAAAGGCGTTGCAGAAAGACGCAACGAAAAGTTAAAAGAAAAAATTGATTCATACATTGAAAAAGGTTATAGAAAGCCAACGTTCGCTGTTGTTATGGCTGGAGATAATCCTGCAAGCAAGTCCTATGTACAAAACAAACTTAAAGCTTCTGCGCTTGTTGGCATTGAAGCAAAATTATATAAATTAGAGGAATCAATTAGCGAACAAGAAGTTTTAAATTTAGTTGATGAATTAAACAATGATGATATGCTTGATGGCTATATAGTTCAATTACCATTACCTAAAAATGTTGATACAGACAAAGTTTTAAATCGCATGGATGTTAAAAAAGATGTTGACGGATTTCATGTTATAAACCAAGGTTTATTATTCCAAGGACGCAACGCTATGCATGCAGCAACACCTCAAGGTATTATAAACTTACTTGAAACCTATCGTATTGATGTAACAGGATTAAATGCTGTAGTCGTTGGCCGTAGCAATATTGTTGGTATGCCGATTTCAAAACTTCTTTTAGATATGAACGCAACCGTTACAACAACACATAGTCGAACGAAAAACTTAAGCGCTATTACAAAACAAGCCGATCTATTAGTTGTAGCGATTGGGAAACCAAAATTTATAACAAAAGATATGGTCAAAGAAGGCGCGATTGTCATTGATGTTGGCATCAATCGTGTTGATGGAAAACTTTATGGTGATGTTGACTTTGAAGAAGTATTAAAAATTGCGAAATACATCACACCAGTACCTAAAGGTGTTGGTCCAATGACGATTAATGCACTGCTTGAAAATGTATTTAAACGTTACGAAGAAAACATACATTCGAAATAAACGAAATTTTTACAATTCGCCCTTTACAATAAATAACTTTATTGTTATAATGGGTTTGTATTTAAGTATCGTATATGTTGTCAAATTGGTGGCAACGTCTCTACCATAGTTCCGTAAAAACTATGACTACGCATATTTAAACATGTAGGGGTTGTTTATTTATCCACGTAGCTTCCGCATACTTTAAATACAAAAATTTTAGGGGAAACATGGGGATAAGTAGCACTTATTAATGATGTTTCTAGGTAAAACACCTATAAAAGGTGTTTTTTTTAGCGATTTTTTGGTAAAATGAGTGATAGAAAATAAAAAAGGAGTCTAGATGATATGAATATTTGGCATGATATAGACCAGAAACGCATAACACCAGATAGTTTTATTGCGGTCATTGAAATATCAAAAGGTAGTAAAAAGAAATACGAGTTAGATAAAGAAACAGGGATGATTATTTTAGATCGAGTTTTGTTCACATCAACTCACTATCCTGCAAACTATGGATTTATTCCAAAAACTTATGCAGGTGATAATGACCCACTAGACGTCTTGGTATTATGTCAAGAAGATATTGAACCTATGAGCCTTGTAACATGCTTTCCAATCGGTGTTATGAAGATGATTGACTCAGATGAAGTGGACGAAAAAATAATTGCCGTTCCATTTGGTGATCCATCACATAACCAATACAAGGATATTAGCGAACTGCCACAACATATCATTACAGAAATGGGGCACTTTTTTGAGATTTATAAGTCATTAGAAGGAAAAAAAACATACATATTAGATGTTGAGGGAAGAGAATCTGCAAAGAGAATTATTCAACAGTCTATTAAAAACTATCAGAAAGTATTTGCAAAGAAGGATTAATTATGGGAAGAGCGTTTGAAGTAAGAAAAGCAGCGATGGCAAAAACATCTGCTGCAAAAAGTAAAGTATATTCTAAATATGGTAGAGAAATCTACTTAGCAGCTAAATCAGGTGTAGCTGATCCTGAAATCAACGTGAACTTAAAACGTATGATAGAAAAAGCTAAAAAAGATCAAGTACCAGCAGATGTTATTAAACGTGCAATTGAAAAAGCTAAAGGCGGCGTTGAAGATAACTTAACAAGTGTACGATACGAAGGTTTTGGACCTGAAGGCAGCATGTTTATCGTTGAATGTTTAACAGACAACGTTAATAGAACAGTATCTGAAGTTCGAAACTGTTTTACAAAAACTGGTGGAAAACTAGGTGTATCCGGTTCTGTACTTCACCAATTTAACCATCAAGCGATCTTTGCTGTTTCAAACAAAACAGAAGATGAAATTTTTGAAGTTTTAGTTTTAAACGACATTAATGTAAGTGACATCGAAAGCGATGAAGATGGTGTCTCTATTTATGGTGAGGCACAAGATTTTAATTCAATTAAAACTGCTTTATTAGATGCAATGCCAGATATCGAGTTCGAAACTGATGAAATTATGTGGGTTCCAATTACCGAGGTTAAGTTAACTCAAGAGGAAAGTTTTAAAGCTTTTGAAAAATTACAAAACATGCTTGATGAGCTTGATGATGTTCAAGATATCTATCATAATATCATCGAATAAATTACAAAAAATATAAATAAAGGATAATCGCTATCCAAATAGAAAAATAAAAGATTGATTTTTTGAAAATTTCATGAAAATCAATCTTTTTTTTACAATCTTATTATGACATAATAAGGCTTGAAATCAAAGCGAGGTGTTCATGAATGATTTTTTCATTGAACGATAAAGAAATTAAAGAAATAATTGCGAAAGAAGCAAGGAGGCAACAAGCAGGCGTAGAGCTAATTGCCTCTGAAAATTTTGTTTCAGAAGAAGTCCTACAAATTCAAGGCTCAATTCTTACAAACAAATATGCTGAAGGCTATCCTGGCAACCGCTATTATGGTGGTTGTGAGTTTGTTGATGAAGTTGAGCGTCTTGCAATCAAATATGTATGTGAATTATTTGATGTAAGGTTTGCTAACGTACAACCACATTCTGGTTCACAGGCAAATATGGCAGCTATGCAAGCTTTACTTAAACCTGGTGATAAAATATTAGGTATGTCTTTAAACGAGGGCGGCCATTTAACGCATGGGTTTAATTTAAGTTTTTCAGGAATCGTCTATGACAGTTATTTTTATGGTGTCGATGAAAAAACAGAAATGATTAATTATGACCACGTGCTTGAAATTGCTAAAGAAGTTAAACCAAAACTTATTATCGTTGGTGCAAGTTCATATTCTAGAGCCATTGATTACAGTCGCTTTAGAAAAATTGCTGATGAAGTTGGCGCTTACCTTATGGCAGATATTGCACATGTTGCTGGTTTAATTGCTGCAAAACTTCACCCGTCTCCTGTTGGTTATGCCGATGTTATTACATCAACTACGCATAAAACATTAAGAGGACCACGGGGTGGATTGATTTTAACAAACGATGAAAACATAGCTAAGAAAATCGACAAGGCGGTCTTCCCTGGAATACAAGGTGGGCCGTTGATGCATGTTATTGGTGCGAAAGCACGTGCGTTCAAAGAGGCACTTTCACCATACTTTGTTAAATATCAGGAACAAGTTATTGAAAACGCCAAAACAATGGCAAACCACTTTAAAACATTGGGTTATCGTGTCATAAGTGGTGGAACAGATAACCATTTATTATTATTAGATGTCAAACAAAAATTTAACATAACCGGAAAACAAGCCGAAACAATATTAGGAAATGTCAATATAACAATTAACAAAAACAGTTTACCGTTTGATCAAGAAAAACCAATGCATACAAGTGGTATACGTATTGGTACACCGGCAGTAACAACACGGGGTTTGGTTCAAAAAGATATGATTGAAATTGCCAACTGGATTGACAAAGCTCTACAAAATAGAGAAAACAATGATGTCTTAAACGAAATCAAACAGCAGGTAGAATTAAAAATGGAAAAATATCCATTGCATAAAGGAGGCATACTATGATTACAAAAACGCGAAATATTCCAGATGGAAAAGCCCTTTTAAAGACTTTACCATATGAACCATACTTAGAAGCTGAAAGACTATATTATCCAATTACAAGTGGTAGATGTCCTGAGGGAAGTGCATCGGTTAAAGTTGGAGAAAAAGTTTATGTAGGTCAAATTATCGGGGCACGTAGATCTGGCTTTTTCGATCAAAATATCCACTCTACAGTGAGTGGAACAGTTGTTGGTTTTGAAATGCGTACACTTTCAAGTGGCAAAAAAGTCGAATGTATTGTTGTTGTTGGCCTACTTTCAGGCAGACTTTTAGGGCCAACATTTTATATGGGAACTGCAGGTGCGATTGCATCACTAATTGTTATGGGCACATTAAAACAATTAAAAGTGTTTGGTATGACTTTGGTAAGTCTTATAGGCTCAATTAGTCATCAAATTGGACAAATTGTTGCCGGTATCTTTGTTATTGGTGCCACAGAAGTCTTTTATTACTTACCGATTATGTTACCAATTGGTGTTGTATCCGGTATTATTATTGGTTTAATTGCTGAAAAATTTATGGTTACAATGAAAAACAACGAAAGAACAATCGAATAAAAAAGCAAACGTAAGCACCTATTGCTTACGTTTTTTATTAATTGATACTTTTTATATAAGTAATGACGTTTTTCTTTGTAAGCACATACAAAGGCATAAGGCCGAATGTAAATGCTAATAAAAGTGTTACAGCAAGAATTATAAATATCGATAATGGTGTTACTGTAATTAATGTAATACTTGGAATAATTGCATTAAACGAACGATTAATTATAGGAGTTGTTATCATAATACATAATATGCTAATAGAAAATGCTAATAACGATACAAGTAATAACTCAAAGGATACAATTTTATAAAGGGATGGATTGTTTGCACCAAAGCTTTTTAAAATGCCAAATGTTTTTGATTTTTCACTAAT
>DUPY01000011.1 GCA_012838065.1 Acholeplasma sp.
AATCACCAATTTCACCGTGTGCCTCTCTTTTTGCTAGGTATTCGTTCACTGTAACAATATGAACACCTTCGCCTTTTAATGCCTGTAAATATGCTGGCATTACCGATGTTAATGTCTTACCTTCACCGGTTTTCATTTCAGCTATATTACCATTAAAAATTACATATGCACCTAATACTTGAACATAGTAAGGTGTTAGTTTGGTCACTCGTGTTGAAGCTTCTCTTACAACAGCATAAGCTTCAGCTTGAAGTGATTCTAAAGTTTCACCATTTTTAATTCTTTCCTTAAATTCGATTGTTTTTTGTTGTAGTTCAGCGTCTGAAAGTTTTTTCATTTCAGACTCAAGTGCGAACACTTTGTCTGCAACTTTTTTGGCTTCTTTAAGTACTTTTTTACTTGAATCAAACCACTTTTTAAACATAAAGTATCAACCCCTTCATCTTTACTATTTTACAATAGTAAAGCGCTATTATCAAGAAAAACAAAGATGCTCACTTGAATTCACACATTTTTAAATAAAAAAACGCCCGAAGGCGTTTTATATCATCTTATTAAAAATCAAATGTTACATCTTGACGCTTAACAGCTTCAGCTTCAAAGAATGCACGTTTTTGGTATTTACCTGTGAAAATTGAGTTTGGGAATACAACGATGAATTGGTTAAATCTTGAAACATTTGCATTGTATACTCTACGAGCTGCTTGAAGGTTTTCTTCAATTTCAATTGTAGCATTTTGAAGCGTTTCAACATTTTTGCTAGCTTTTAAATCTGGATATTGTTCAACAACAACGTTGATTGCGTTTAAACCACGCGTAATTTGGTCTGCAAATTCTTGTTTAGATTCGATTGAATCTGTATGTTTTGGTTGGCGCATTTGGACAACTTTTTGAAGTGTTTCAGCTTCATGTTTCATATAACCTTTAGCTGCTTGGAAAAGTTTATTCAACATATCAAATCTTTGAGTTAATGCAACATCAATTCCTGATTCTGCTTCATCAATTTTGATCATCATGCGTTTAGCTGTATTAACTACACTAATTGCCCAACCAACGAAAATAACGATTAGCGCAACAACAACGACAATTAGAATTGTATACCCACTACTTAATAATAAGTTTAATTTCATTTTACTTGCTCCTTTTAGTTTTTAAATTTTTGTCCATCTAATCTGAACTCATTTATAATTGCAGCGATAAGTTCTATATCGCCATCAAACTTTTTAACAGATGCTTCATTAATTTCACGACCAATTGGAAACTCTAAAGAATTTGAATTATCATTAATCGCGATATAAAGCTTGTTACCAATAAATGCATAATAGATTGTACCCTTATGCATTTTTTCTAACTCCATGAGTTTTTCAATCATGTATGGCGTTATCAAGTAAAACCCATGTTTTTCATCAGATGTAAAGATTTTAAACTTTTTATTAAAGTCAATACTTTCTGTTTCAAATTTTTTAAGTCCGTGTGACAAGCTCCATCTAGATTCAACAATTTTCAGCGTATCTTTAAACTGTTTTTCATATGTGTAAACATAATATCGACCTTGGAAATATGTTTCATAGGTGACATACGTATTTCCTTTGGAGTCTGTCCTTACAACGCGTTCTTTAAGCGTACAATCGGCAACTTCAAACTTTACGCCCTTGTATGAACCTGTAATTAAGTCTTCGCCAGAATAGCGATCTGGTTTTTTAAAGAACGCTGGTGCATTAACTTTATTTATATCTAGTTGGCCACTTGGATTGTAAGTAAAATCAGTAAAGCGTTCGGCTAAGAGTTTATTGACGAGTGTACTTTTAAATTTGTTTCTAAACGTTTGCCTTTCTTTCCCTGCCTTTGCAAAAAATATAGAGGCAACAACTACGAAAACAATACCCGCTATTAAGAAAATTGCCAACTCTAATGCATACAACAAAATAAACATTAATACTGCAATAGCTATGAAAATATAACCTTTAGTATTTTCCTTCTTATACTTCTCATAGAGCGTTTTTCGCTCGTTTTCTAATGATACAATATCAATCACAGCATCACAACCTTTTGTCCTATTTTACATCAAAGACTTAAATAAATCAATTTTATTTGTATTTTCCCATGTGAAACCTTCATTCTCTTTGCCAAAGTGTCCATAGGCTGAGGTTTTGCTATAAACAGGTTTCAATAAGTCTAAATATGTTATGATACCATTTGGTGATAAATCAAAGTTGTTTTTGATTGTTTCTAGAATTAACGTTTTGTCTACTTTTTCCGTATTGAATGTGTCTAAATATATACTTACTGGTCTAGCTACACCAATGGCATAAGCCAATTGAATTTCACATTTATCAGCAATACCACTTGCAACAATATTTTTCGCTAAATAGCGCGCCATATAGGCTGCGCTTCTATCAACTTTTGAAGCGTCCTTTCCAGAAAATGCCCCACCACCATGGCGTGCATAACCACCGTATGTATCTACGATAATCTTTCTTCCTGTTAATCCGCTATCCCCTTCTGGACCACCAATAACAAATCTTCCTGTTGGGTTGATGTAATACTTTGTCGTTTCACTTAATAGATTTGGATCAATAACAACGTTAAAAATGTGTTCTTTCACTTCTTTTTTTAATGTCTCTAAATCCTTTGTATCCGCATGTTGTGTTGATAATACGACAGAATCGATACCAACAACTTTATGGTTTTCATCATAAATAACCGTAACTTGAGTTTTCCCGTCTGGTCCTAAATCTTTAATAATACTATTTTTTCTCACATACGCTAATCTTTGCGCGAGTTTATGTGCTAAATCAATTGCAAGTGGCATTTTAGAATCCGTTTCATTTGATGCATAACCAAACATGATGCCTTGATCACCGGCACCTTGTTCTTTATTTTCAGTACTATCAACACCAAGTGCAATGTCACTTGATTGTTGATTGATCTGGATTTCTACTCTAAATGTGTCGTATGAAAAATTTGAGTTTGGATTCGTGTATCCAATATTCTTTACAACATCACGTGCAACTTGCTCATAATCAACTTTAGCTGTCGTTGTTACTTCACCAAATAGTAAAACAAAGTTGCTTTTTACTGCTGTTTCTAAGGCAACGCGTGCTTTAGGATCTTGTGCCAAAATTGCGTCTAATATTCCATCAGAAATTGCATCACTAACTTTATCTGGATGCCCTTCAGTTACTGATTCACTTGTAAATAAATATTTCATTATATATACCCTCTTTCTAAAAAAAACGTCTTCTCAAGGAAGACGTTTATCACATAACTTATTGATAGGTTGCCCCCTAGTGAAAGCACCTAATTTAATAGGTTGCTGCTACTTCAACGGTCACGTTCCTCCATAGCTCTGAATAAGATTCTATTTACATTTGCTAATATATATTAACTTAAATGACTTTAAATGTCAATGCTAATTATTTCATTTCAAAGTTATTATAAATTTCTTCAAACTCATCTTCAAACTTAATGAAACGTTCTTTAAGTTCATAATGGAAAAAACGCGATAAATTTGCTTCTAATTGTTTAATAGCGTTTGAGTGTGAAAGCGGACGTTTATATGAAAATGCACTTCTAAGTGTTACATACACATCCGATAGTAAAATAATTTGCTCTTGAATATTGTTTTGAGTTTTCTTAAATTCGTTAATAAACTCTTCATCAATATTATTCTCGATGTGTGCACGAACAATCGACTCACATTTTTGAGATAACTCAATACGTTTAACAATGTATGCGCCTAATGCTGTCCGTTGTTTTAAATTATCGTATGCTTTATCATCAAAGTTTTGGGCATCTATGGTCATTGATCGAACTTCTTCATATTTTAAATGAACCATCGAAAACTCATTTAAGTTTGCCTTCTTTTCTTCACTCAATCCATAGTAATCTGCAAGTTTCATTGCGATTTTTTGAACTAAAAGTGCATGTTTTTTATTTACTAAAACAACTGAGTTTGTAAATACTGCGTTAAATAAATCACCGACAATATGTACAAAATCCGCTTGTACAGCGCGACGTTTTACAAGTTCTTTCTTTCGTTCTTCTTGCATGTATTGCCCGATTGAAACAATACTGTAAACAACAAAGTAAAACAATATAAAGAATAAGGTTCGTAAGATAAGATCACTAAACTCCGGCATTTTAATAAATTCATTTAAAAACTCAACCATCGTCTTGCCTTCAGCTAGTGCTGCTAAATTATAAGTCACAATGAAGTGAATAATGGTAATTAAAACTAAAATAAACTGAAATGCTGTTGATAAGAGCCGTTTATCTTGATAAAGTGATATCACAACAACCGCATAGTAAATTAATATATACGATACAGTTTCAAACATTTGTGAGCCTTTAGTATATAATCTAAAATAAATTAAAAACGAAGAGAAAAATATATAAAACGCTGCTACATATGCAGCAAGCATTTGTTTCGTTCGATCGTTATGGTCAATGTTAATAAGCGTCTTTAATACCTTATTGATCATATAAGTTATTGGAACGCTTAGAAACGTAATAATCCAATCGGACGTTGTCGGACTTCCAATTAATGAAAGTATAAGTAAAAGGGCTGAATAGGCTAAGTTTGATACAAAAATGATGTTTTTAATAACAACATTTCGTCTTCTTAATACTTCAATATCATTTGTAATATCAATGCCTTGTTCAAAGCCAAAAAATTTGGCAAACAATTGTTCACCAAAATTCTTAAGAGATTTAATTGGATTTTTTTTAAAAATCCCCATAAAAATCCTCTTTACGTTTTAATCTAAATTATCTAAATCAAAAATGGATATTTTTTTAATCGCGTCATTTTCATGCGCATATTCTTCGTTCATTACTTGTGCAACACGTGTCGATGCTGCAGCAGCAATTGCACCAACGATGTCATCTAAAAATGTATGGCAAATTCCAGGTTCTTTTCCGGCATCGTTTAATCTTTGTACGATACCGTGTTTGTTAACATCGATATCACCAAAGTTTGTTAAACCGATTGTACCATAAATACCCGCAACATCTAGTCCCATCGTTTCATCAATACCAAATAATCCTAAGTCTTCAAAAATGATATCTTGAATTGGTCCTTGGAACATACCTTCTTCAGCAAGGCGGTCAATTTCAGCAGCAAGTTGAATATGATGGAATACATCTCTAAGTGATAAAATCTTTTCTACAGACTCATAACATACTTGACGTGAAATATTTTGAGTATAGCGACTTTGTTGTTTATACGTAATTTCAGCGATTGCATCAACAGCAACACCACGTTTTAACAACGTTTTTTTATTCATATCTAGCATTTCTTCTCTCGTAAATACTAATCTTTTTTTACCTTTTTCCATTTTATCTCCTTATTTTACAACGTCACCATTGGCAAAAACTGTTTGTCCATTTAAAAATGAACGTACATCCATTTTCTTTTTACCTGGGAGTTGAAGTTCAAGTATTTTTATTGAACCATCCAATGTCTCAATATGCATTTCTGTTTTAGATAAGTGAACTTTTCCTGGTTGGTTTGTCTTTATTATATCACTTTTTTTCGCATCGTATACTTTAATCGTTAAATCCTTAAAATTAATACTCGCACCAACGTTTGGGGATAATCCACGAATTTTTCCTAACACATACTTCGTATCTACATTGAAATTCAAAAATTCTTCCTCACGCTTGATGTTATATGCAAATGTTACTTCATTTTCATTTTGTGGTGTTCCTTTTGGTTTTCCTTGCTTGAATTCATCTAAAACTTCGAGTAATAAATCTTTCCCACACAAACTTAGTTTTTTTGTAAGTGTTTCATAATTATCAGCTTCTGTTATCTCAACTTTTCCTTGCTTAATAATATCTCCACTATCCATTTTATAAGCCATATACATGATGGTAATACCCGTTTCTTTTTGTGCATCAAATAATGCATACTGAATTGGTGCTCCACCACGATATTTTGGAAGTAGTGAACCATGAACGTTTAAAGCAGTTATTCTATCAAGCAATGGTTTTGGTAACATCTGACCATAAGCAGCTGTAACAATTAAATCTGCAGATAAATCAAGTAAAGTCTGATACTCTTCCTTTAGTTTCGTTGGTTGAAAAATGGGAATATTTAAAGTTTTCGCAAGTATCTTAACAGGTGATTCTTCAAGTATTTGTTTTCTTCCAACCCGTTTATCTGGTTGTGTTACAACCATAAGAACTTCATGTTTTTTAGCTAGTGCTTCTAAAATAGGAACTGCAAAGTTCGGTGTACCCATAAATATAATTTTCATAAGTCCTCCTAATTGACTTCAAGTAGTGGATGAAAATCAATGTTTACTTCCGCATCTTTTAAGTCATCTATTGAATTAAATATTTGTTGATAGTTCATTTTGTTATCTTTTAGTGTTAATACAAATCGATATTGGTTTTTAAACATTTTTAAATAGGGTTCGTTTGGTCCTAACACTTGATTTATATATGTTTTAAGTCGCTTCTTAAGTGCAAAAGCAATTTGATATGTTTTTAAATACTTTTCACCAGATACGACAATGTAATGGAATTTCCCAAACGGTTCATATTCTGCTAATCTACGATCACTTAATGCCCGATGATAAAACGCTTGGTATCCCTTTTCTAAGTGCGTAATACTATAATGCGACGTATCGTAAGCTTGAATAATCGCTTCCCCTTTTTTAGACCGGCCAGAGCGACCTAATAATTGTGTAAATAATGTATATGCTTCTTCACTTGCTTTAAATGTTGGAACTTTAAAAGACATATCAGCCATAAGAATTGCAGCAAGTGTTACTTTTGGAAAGTCAAAACCTTTGGCAATCATTTGTGTCCCAAGTAATATATCGGCTTCATAGTTGTAAAAACTTTGCCATAATTTTTCTTCACTGCCTTTTTTTGTTAACGTATCACGATCCATTCGTAATACCCTCGCTTGAGGAAAATGTTTTTTTAATTGATCTTCAACATATTCAATACCAATACCTACGGGTTTAATTGCGTGTGAACCACAAGTTTCGCATAGTTGAACGTATGCACTTTTATAGTTACAATAACGACATTTTAACATGTTGTCTTTCTTAGAATATACGAGTGGAACTTGACAAGTTTCACATATTGGAACGCTTGAACATTGGCGACACATGACAAATGGAGCATATCCTTTTCTGTTAAATAGCAACAATATTTGTTCTTTTTTATGTAGTCGATCAAGCATTTTTTCTTTTAATTCATTTGAAAAAATCGTGGTGTTTCCATTAACGAGTTCTTTACGCATGTCAACAACACTTAGTTGTGGTAGTGGCATGCTTGTTGCACGCTCATTCATTTCTATGAGTGTGTATTTTTCATTTAGTGCTTGATACATTTGCTCTATACTTGGTGTTGCAGTGCCTAGTATTAGTGGTACATTGTATAATTCGCTTTTGAATTTTAAAATGTCTATTGCTTGGTATTCAACACCTTCTGTTTGAATATACGATGTATCGTGTGCCTCATCGGCAATGATTAATCCCAAATCTGTAATGTTTAAAAAAACTGATTTACGTGTCCCAATAACAATTCGTGCTTTTTGATCTTCAACGAGCTTGTATTGTTCAAATCGTTCTTGATTACTTAAAGCACTGTGATAAATTGCTGTTGTTTCATTAAATCGACTTTGAACTGCTTGTAGCATGGGTCCGACTAAAGTGATTTCTGGTACTAATAATAACACCCGTTTATTCATCTTTAATATTTCATCAATGATTTGTAAATAAACTTCGGTTTTGCCAGAACCTGTAACACCTTTTAACAAGAATGTTTGATTGGTGTTTAGTGATTTAGATATGACTTCAACTGCATGTTTTTGCTCAGGCGTTAAAACATGCGTTTTATCGTAAAAGTCAAAATAATGACTTACGCCTTTCATATAGTTTTTTTCAATTCGTAATAACACACCATTTTTTTCTAATGTATTAATTCGTGATGGACCAAACATTTTCGTTAATTCATCGCGAAATATTGCAGAATCATCTTTAAATAAATCGATGATTTCCTCATACTTATGTATGTTCTTATATTTTGAATCTTTGTTTAAAATATAAGCTGCTTTTTGAAGTGTTGATGCACGTTTTCTATATGTTTTCTTAAGTTCTATATCTTTATTTTTTAAAGCTTCTTTTACTTCTTTTTGATAATTTAACAATTTTTTATTAACAATAATTTCGTTGTTTTCAACAAGGTTTTTTAATTCATCGGATAAATTATCTATGTTTAATACTTTTAAAACTTTCGTATATGAGACAAATAATTCTTTTGGAATAACCGTATGCATAATCTGGGCATATGGTTTTTTATTTGTTTCTAAGAGCAAATCAATGATTGTAAAAGTTTCTTCTTTAATTGTTGGTTCTATATCGAGGCAATCAATAATTTCTTTTGTTGCAAAAACTGATGTCTCTAATACTTCAACAACATAAGCAAGACGCGTTTGCGCGCCAAAAGGAACGATTACACGCATCCCTTTTTCTATATGATTTAAATGTTCGGGCACAAAATAATCGTATGTTTGATCTACGGCCTCATGTTGTATGTCGGTTATTACTCTAACAATCATTATATTCATCCTTTATCATTCAAAAACATTTTATCATTAATTCTAATGATAAACAATTTACTTAATTGTAAAAAACTCTCACAACGAAGTCATGAGAGTTTTCATAAAATTATTTGAGTGATTTTAATAATTTATCAATATGATTTCCGTAAGCTAACGCCTCATCGTATTTAAAAATAAGTTCAGGTATTTTTCTTACGTTTCGAATTTTTTTAGCTAGTTCCATACGAATTTGAACTTTGAATTTATCAAGTTCGCTTTGAGCTAATTCAATAATTTCTTTCTCATCACTAAGAATTGTGTAGTACGTTGTTGCATAAGAAATATCTTTTGTAACTTTTACTTCGGTAAGGTTAATATAACCAACCTTTTTGTTTTTTACGATTTCATTTACAATATTTGCTAATTCTCTTTGAATTAAACTAGCGAGTCTATCAACTGTAATTGACATCTATTTTACCTCGACTTCCTTCATTTGTGAAGCTTCAATAATATCTCCAATCTTAATATCATTGAAGTTTTCGATTGATAAGCCACATTCGAAACCAGTTCTAACTTCTTTAGCGTCATCTTTAAATCGTTTTAATGATGCAAGTTTACCTTCGTAAACAACGATACCTTCACGAATTAATCGTACTAAAGACTCGCGTCTTATAACACCATCGGTTACCATACATCCAGCGATTGTACCAATTTTTGACACTTTGAATGTTTCTCTTACTTCAGCTTGTCCAATAACAACTTCTTCAAATACAGGCTCTAACATGCCTTTTAAGGCAGCTTCAATATCTTCTTGTACGCGGTAAATAATGTTGTATAAACGGATTTCAACACCAAGAGAGTCTGCCATTTGTTTAACATTCATTGCTGGTCGAACGTTAAATCCAATAATAATCGCTTTTGATGCTTGTGCAAGAATGATGTCATTTTCTGTAATTGCACCAACACCACCTCTTACTACGTTAACGTGTAACCCTTGAATATCAATTTTTTCTAATAATCCACGTAAAGCCTCAATAGAACCTTGAACATCCCCTTTAATAATGATGTTAAGTTCTTTTTCTTGTGCATCTAAATCACCCAACATGGAGTCAAGTGTTGTTTTTTTAGCTGCTTTGAGTTCGCCCTCTCTTTGACGTGATTGACGTTCTTCAGCAATGCTTCGAACTGTTTTTTCATCATCAAATACCATGAAAATATCACCAGCTTGTGGAACTTCGTTTAATCCTGTAATTTCAATTGGTTGTGAAGGTTCAGCTTCTGTGTAACGACGTTTTAAGTCGTCTTGCATTGTTCTAATTTTACCGTATGTATTACCTACGACAATATTATCGCCAATTTTTAATGTTCCTGTTTCAACAATTAAGGTTGCTACAGGTCCACGACCTCTATCTAAAAATGCTTCGATTACAGTTCCTCTTGCAGGACGCTTTGGATTTGCTTTGTATTCATCAATTTCTGCAATTAACTCAATAACGTCTAGTAATTCTGTTATACCTTCATTTTTGAGTGCAGAAATCATGACATATGGTGTGCTTCCACCCCATTTTTCAGGTACTAATCCATAATTTGATAGTTCAGTCATTACATGGTCTGGATTTGCATCTCGCTTATCCATCTTATTTACAGCAACAATTATTGGTAAATTCGCTGCTTTTGCATGGTCTAATGCTTCTATTGTTTGAGGCATAACACCATCATCTGCAGCAACAACTAAAACAACCATATCTGTTACTTTCGCTCCACGAACGCGCATTTCAGTAAATGCCGCGTGACCTGGAGTATCAATAAATGTAATTTTCTTTCCATTTCTTACGACTTGATATGCACCAATATGTTGTGTAATACCGCCCGCTTCACCAGCAACAACTCGAGACTTTCTAATTGTGTCAAGTAAGGTTGTTTTACCGTGGTCAACGTGACCCATTACCGTAACAATTGGTGGACGAGATACCATGTCTTCTTCGTTGTCAACAATTTCCATTTCATCATATCTAGCTAAATCGGTAATAACTTCATCTTGAATTTTGAAGCCTTCCTCTAACGCTAGCAATTCGATCGTATCGCGATCTAAAACTTCATTTACAGAAGTCATGATACCAAGCATCATTAACTTTTTAATAATCATTGCATTCGTTATTTGTAAACCTTGAGCTACATCAGCTGCAGTCATTCCTGGCTTGAAAATAAGAATTTTTTCACCGGCCGTCTTATTTTCGCCCTTTGGTTTCGATTGACTTTGCGGTTTACCTTTAAAACTTTGCTTTGGTTTCATTGGTTTTTTGGCCATAATTTCACTTTCCTTTCCAAATCAATCAATGATTTTAGAAAACCCCTCATCGGTAATACCGATTACCTTAATGTTCGATTTACCTATACTTATTGATATTGTTTGAGAATCATAGGTCTCAATAACCTTTGTCTCATAAGTTTTCGCTTTATCATTGATTTTTTTCTTAGTGTTATCTGATGCATCACTTGCTAGTAAAATTAAGTACAATTGTTTTTTACGTAATTTTTCAATGACGGTATCAGTGCCACTCACTACCTTGCCTGCTCTAAAAGCAAGCCCTAAATTTTTAATCATGTAACAAGTCCAGCAACTCATCATAGATGTGATCAGGTACAGTCACTTCTAACTTTCTGTCGAGCGCCTTATTTTCCTTTGCTTTTAAAATAACTGCTTCAGACAATGTAATATAAGCACCACGTCCTGGCGCTTTGCCGTTTAAGTCAACACTAACAACACCATCTTTAGTTGCAGCAACTCTAATCAATGCACGCTTTGGTAGAACTTCTTTTGTTACTACACATGTGCGCATTGGTACCTTTTTAACTTTTTTCATAAGACCACCTTCATTATATTAATAAAGAATGCCTGCATTTTCCGCCATTGTTTCTGATTTAATGTCAATACTCCAACCAGTCGCTTGTACTGCAAGTTTAACGTTTTGCCCTAATTTACCAATCGCAAGTGATAGTTGATCATCTTTTACAATAGCTAATGCGGTTTTTTCACGCGGATTAACGTTCGTAACAGCAATAACTTCAGCTGGTTGCAATGCATTAGCAATCAACTCGCGTTCGTTATCACTCCATTTAAATAAATCGATTTTTTCATCAGATAATGAACGAACGATTTCTCTAATTCTTGATCCACCTTCACCGACACACGCACCAATTGCATCAACTTTTGGATCGTTTGATTTCACACCAATTTTTGAACGATCACCTGGGTCACGGCTAATGCCCATAATTTCAATTGTGCCATCTTTAATTTCAGGAATTAAATCTTCTAACAACTTAACTACTAAATCAGGATGTGTACGTGTCACATATACTTTCGGTCCCTTTGGTTTCATTTCGACAGTAGAAATATAAACTTTTATAGATTCACCTGTATAAAATTTATCTTTTGGTAACGTTTCTTTTTTAGGTAGTAACGTTGTATCTTTTTGTAAATCAATTCGATAAGCATCTGGCATGATGTCTGTTACTCTTGCAACAACCATTTTATGCTCTAATTCTTTGAAATAGTTATAAAGACTTTCTTTTTGATATTTTGTTAGAACTTCATTTAAACGGTTTTTAAAATCTCTAACAGCATATAAACCGAAGTCTTTCGGATTGATTTCTTGTCTTAAGACGTCTCCAACTTTAACACGTTTGTTAATTTCGCGGGCATCTTCTAATAAAATTTGTGTGTAGTTTTTATCTGCATCAAGTGAATAACTTTCTACTACAAGTTTTTCAGTTTTTACTATGATTGAGTTTTTTTCCTCATTTAACTCTACTACACATGATCGTACGTCGTGCGCTTTTTTACAGCCGGCAATCATACCTTGTGTGAAAGCATCGAGCACTTGTTCTTTTGTTAAACCCTTTTCTTCAGCAACATCATTTACTGTTTTAAAAAAATCTTTACTTACTGCCATTTTATTCCTCCTTAAAACTTGACTGAGGTACGCATTTTTCTTGCGTCTTCATATTTAATTTTTATATCTCTAAATCGACCTTTATCGTTAATATTTACGATTAAAGTACCATCTTCAATGCCAACTAAAGTTCCAGTACCACGGTACTGATTACTTTCTAAATATATGTACTTCCCAACATTTTTTTCTGCCTCTTCTATAGAATTTATTGGACGCTCTGCACCTACAGTTGATAATTCTAAGAAATAATCATCAGGTAGTTCTGTCTCATCTAATAACTCTACTAATTTCATATGAATACTTTCTAAGGTATCATGGTTAATCATTTCACCATCAACTAAAATTTCGATAATTTTTTCACCAAATTCTCTTTTAGTTTTAATACTGTAGATTGTGTAACCATATGGAATTAAAAGTGGCAAGAGTTTTTCTTCTATTTTTTTCAAATTCATAGTACACCTCAATAAAATGAGTGGAAATCATCATCCCACTCACATTTACAAAAATATTATAACATTATTTGTTATATATAACAATCACAATTACTTACTTTTTTTGTAAGGGCCGATGATTTGTTATTGAACAATTATTTCAATGTTTTGTTGTCTTTACCGTTTTTTAACGTTTGATATTGTACGAGAACACCAAGTGCTGCAATAACAATCAAAATTGGTCCAAATACAATACCCATTTTAAACCCTTTAATATCGAACTGACTTACAATCATATGAATAACGTAAACAATGAAATAACCGTATAAAACATATTTGCTATGGTCAAGCGATTTTTTTGATATTTCGATTGTATCTTTACTCTTACTAAAGTAAACAAGTAAACCCGCTCCAGCTAATATAATGAGTAATCCTAAAGTGATGTACGTTGTAAATCGTTGTGCTTCTAGTGTTTGCGCTAATGCTGAAATTAGGACATTAACACCCATAATAATAAACAATCCAAACATAATTAATTGTACATAAACGTGTTTTTTATAAATATACATATGTAATCCACCTTTCTAAGTTTCCAATTGGGTTAATTTTATATTACATTGTGATATACTAATAATACCAAAATATTTTAATTAAGGGGTAAATTATGAAAAAAGCTGTATATCCGGGAACTTTTGATCCACTAACCGTTGGTCATTTGGATATCATTGAACGTGCAAGTCGACTTGTAGATGAACTTTACGTCGTTATTGCTGAAAATATCCACAAAAAGCCAACATTTACAACGGATGAACGTATCGATATGGTCAAACGTGTAACAAAACATTTAACAAACATCAAGATTGTATCAACCAATGATTTAGTTGTTCGTTTTGCAGAATCACACGATATTTTTATTATCATTCGTGGCTTAAGAAATTTCACGGACTATGAAAATGAATATACACTCCATCAATTCAATCAACATTTAAATAAGAACATTGAAACAATTACACTGTTCCCATCGTCAAGTAATCAATTCGTTTCATCTTCTTCAATTAAAGAACTCGTTCATCACAATGCTGACATTTCAGCATATGTTCCAAAAGAACTTGTAAATGATGTTGTGCAAAGATTATCGAGAAATAATACTAAGTGATTTAAAAAACTCATAAAGCTGATCATCATCAATATTTGGTGTTATATAATCGGCTTTTTCTTTTAGTTCATCAAAGCCACTATTGCCCATCGCGATACCAATATCAGCCATTTCAATCATTTGAATATCATTGTAACCATCACCAACAGTAATTAATTCATCATAAACTTCATCATCTAGTAATTTTTCAATAGCAATCGCTTTATTACTTCCTTTTAACACCATATCAACACCACCGTGGTGCCAATAGTAAAATACTAAATCTTTAGATACATCTTCAAATGATTTTAAAAGTGCACGATCATCTGAAAAAACCCAAATTTGATATACGTTTTTTTCTAAATATATATGTTCATTTATGACAGGTGCGTGTTGATCATAACCTCTCATCAATTGTTTTACTTCCATATCATAAAAGGTAATGTATTCACCATCTTTAGTTACAAGCCCCACTGCTACTCGTTGATTTTTAGCTTTTTCTATGACGCGCTCAACAGTTTCAATAGGCATCGGATTTTCATAGATGATCTTATCTTGTTTGATAGCTAAACCACCATTTAAAAACACAAAAAAATCGAAATATTGTTTAAAATCATCAATAATATCTAAATGTTTTGGCCCTCTACCTGTCGCAAGTCCAAGTTTAAAATTTCCATCCTTTGACAATGCCTTAATTAACTTTTTAGTTTCAGGCAAAATCATTTCCTTTTTTGTGTGATATAGTGTATTATCTAAATCAAAGAACACAATTCTCTTCATAGTATTTCCCCATTCAACTTCTAAGTTATTATAACATAATATGCGTACGGCTACCATTTTGTGTTAAATTGTTGTAAAATATATTTAGTTAATTACGTTAAGGAGTAAAAAATCATGAAAAATGCATTACTTAAAACCGACGAAATCGGCATTTTTGCGTTAGGCGGCTTAGGCGAAGTAGGCAAAAACACCTATGTATTTGAAATTAACAACCAAATATTTTTAGTTGACGCAGGTATACTTTTCCCAGATAACCATTTATTAGGAATTGATTATGTAATACCTGACTACCAATACCTTATTGATAACCAAGAGCGTATCGTTGGTCTTTTTATCACACATGCTCACGAAGATCATATTGGTGGTATTCCTTACTTGTTAAAGAAAGTTCAAATTCCAAAAATCTATGCTTCTGGTATTGCCGTAGACATGATTGAATACAAAATTAACGAACATGACTTAACATCACCACCAATCGAAGTTTTCAAGAGCCACTATAAATATAAGTTTAATGGTGTTGAATTATCATTTATTCGTCTAAACCACTCAATTCCAGATATGTTTGGATTTGTCTTTAGAACATCTCAAGGTATTATTTTCCATACAGGAGACTTTAAAATCGACTTTACACCAGTAGGTCCTCCAGCTGAATATGATAAATTAGCAGCTATTGGATCTGAAGGCGTCTTATGTTTACTTAGCGATTCAACAAATGCTGAAAAATCAGACTTAATTCAATCTGAAAGCAAGATTGGACGATCAATTAACGAGTTATTCTCTCGCATTAAAGGACGCATCATAATCGCTACTTTTGCAAGTAACATGTATCGCATTCAACAAATTATAGAAGCTTCGATTTTAAATAACCGTAAAGTTGCAGTATTTGGTCGAAGCATGGAACGTGCGATTGAAGTTGGCCAACAATCTGGTTATATTAAAGCACCTAAGAATACAATCATTTCCGGTGATCAAATCAATAATGTGAGTTCAAGTGATTTAACATTATTAGTTACCGGTTCTCAAGGTGAACCACTAGCTGCTTTATCACGAATTGCTAATGGATCTCATCGCCAAATTAAAGCGATGCCTGGTGATACCGTCATCTTCTCCTCTTCACCGATTCCTGGTAACCAAGAAGGTGTGAATAAAACAATTGACAAACTTTTTAGATTAAATGTTGAAGTCATTACACATGGACCACTTGCAGATACACATACATCCGGTCACGGTAGTCAAAACGATTTAAAACTTATGTTAAGTTTAACGCGTCCAAAATTCTTTATCCCAATTCACGGTGAACACCGTATGCTTAAACTCCATAAATCCTTAGCTGTTGAATGTGGTGTAAACCCTCGCAATGTTCTTATTATGGACAACGGTGATGTAGCTGCACTATCCAAAGACTCAATTAGACTTGCAGGAAAAGTGACTGCCGGCGATGTCTATATAGATGGTACAGGTATAGGTGATATTGGAAGTACAGTTATTAAAGAACGTAAGATTTTAAGTGAAGAGGGGCTCTTTTCAATTATTCTTACAATTGATACAAAAAACAAAAAGTTGGTTACAGAACCAACCATTGTCTCTCGTGGATTTATTTATATGAAAGGTAATGAGGAAATTACTAGTGAACTTGCAAATGACGCGAAAGTTGTTTGTCAAAAAGAGTTAAGTAAAAAATCCTTCAACGAGCTTAATTTCAAACAAGCAATCATAGACCATCTTCAAAATAAAATTTATGAGATGACGCTTAGAAAACCAATCATCATTCCAATAATCACAGACTTATCAGAAATTTAAAACCGCTTATTAAAGCGGTTTCTTTTATACTATTTAATTCCTTTTACAACAACAAACAAACTAACCAATGTATTCAATGCGTTTGCGATAATCGCAATAATCAAACCAAATCCCATTTTAGCATCAATATTTTTTACTACTGTGTTTCCCAAGAATACTGTCTCAAGTTTTGTAGTTCCTGGAACTAAAATAAGCATTACCAACGATACTAAAAATACGATAAATACAATCAAATCAATTTTAGTCATCTTTAATGCATAGAGTGCTCCAATAATCGGAAGTGCATAACCAATCATAGCTAAAATATTCATTTTAACTTTTCCGCTACCCCATGGTCCTGCATCGATAAGTGTTTTTCCAAACGCTACTTCTAATCCGCTTAAAACACTATCGCCATCTTTTAAAGCTGGTAAAAAAACAGTAACAATACTAACAATCCCTAAAGCTGCGATGATAAATAACATCGTCTTTTGATGTGCTTTTTTCATGCAATCCTCCTTTATTTTATAAGTTCATTCTATAGTATAATTATCTTTTTGCAATTCAAACTTTGTATTATTCATTTTTTGCGTTATAATAGATAAAACATTTTAAGGAGTTCTCGATATGAAATCTATTGGTATTCTAGGACCTAAAGGTACATTTACGGAAATTGCAGCACGAAAATTTCAAGATGATTTAAATTTTACTACAGAACTATTTTATTATGACACGATTGATCATGTTTTTAGTCATTTTAAAGATCATGATTACTTAGTTTTACCTTTTGAAAATACAATAGATGGATATGTTCAGCGGACACTTGATCTTCTTTTAACTTACAAAGGCTTTATAATTAAGACATATGATGTTGAAATAAACTTTAGCTATATTTATAACAGTTCGCATCCAAAACACCTATTTAGCCAATTTAAAGCTTATAATCAGTGTTTAAATTTCTTAAGTAATAAAATATATACTTCGATTCATAAAACAGCAAATAATGTTGAAAGTCTAAATCTGTTTATACAGACATCAGAATCTGCAGCTATTATACCGACACACTTACTTGATCCATCAATTCCTCATATTAAAAACATTGGTGACCAAAATGATAACCATACGCGTTTTATTGTTATTCAAAAAGAAAAAGCAAGCTTAGAATATTCTAAGCATGCTTATGTAGTTATTTTAAATCAAAATGATAAGCCTGGTATTTTACAAAACATTTTAAATGTTTTTTACCATAAAAATATAAACTTAACATCGATTATGTCAAGACCTACTCGAAGATTTATCGGCAGTTACCACTTTTTTATTGAACTTGAAATTAATGGTGAACTTGATAAACTTCATGAAGTTATCTCGAGTTTAGACAATGTAACACTTTTAGGTATTTACTAAACATTTACGATTGCAGCTCCATAAGTGAATCCACCACCAAATCCAACTAAGAGCACCCGTTTTTTATCGGGGTGTTTTTCTTTATATTCAGCTAAAGTAATTGGAATGCTTGCTGCTGAAGTATTTCCATATTCGGCAATATTCATTTCAAAACGCTCATAGGGAATATTCATATTTTTAGACACAGCTTGTACTATACGCTCGTTTGCTTGATGTGGAATGATCGCATCAATATCATCGATTGTTAAATTGGCTTTTTCTAATACTTTTTCAATGCTTGTAGCCATTGCATCTACAGCAAATATGTATACACGTTTACCATCCATATGAATATATTTTTTGACGGTTAAGTAATCGTTATAATCTGGTTTTGCTTGACTAAAGAAATGTGAAGCATCTTTGCTTCTTTCAACGATTGCGGCACCAGCACCATCACCAAATAAAATACATGTGTTGCGGTCAGTATAATCTACAATTTTTGTCAAGGTCTCAGAACCAATAACTAAGGCACGATTATATGCAAAAGTACTTAATAATGCACTTGCAACTTCTAACGCATAAATAAAACCTGTACATGCCGCATTGATGTCAAAACTCATTGCAGTTTCAAGGCCTAAGCGCATTTGCACAGCATTAGCAATCGATGGTGTTTTTTGTTCACCTGTTATGGTCGCGACAATAATTAAATCAATATCCTCTTTTTTTATACTACCTTTATTGATGGCATCCATCGCTGCATAGTATGCCATGTCAACCGTTGTTTCTTCAACAACTTTATGACGTTTTTTAATACCTGTTCTTGTAACAATCCATTCATCGGATGTTTCTACTATTTGTTCAAAATCTTTGTTTGTTAATACTCCATTTGGAATGTATTTACCTGTTGCTTTAATATGTACACTCATGATTTTAAAGATTAGTCTGTTGTTTGACTAAATAATTCCTTTCTATGTGTTATTAAAAATATTTTGATATTCAAATAAATTACTTGTAAATTATTTTAACACATAAGAACATTTTGTCAAGGAAAGATGACTAAAATCGCGTACATTAATTTTATCTTGATTGATTAATTTCCATTAAAAAAGCATCAAAAACAAGTTTTGTTACCTTTGCATCATCTAAAGCATCATGTGTTTGCATAGCCTCTTTTTGGTAATACGTTTCATAAGCTTTAAATAGTCCAATATCATTTAATACATTGAAATAATTTTTATGTACTTTTAATAAATCAATAAAGTCTGTTCGTTTAGTTATTGGCTTCAAATGATGTAATTGATACATTTCATCGAGCGCTTTTATATCATTTGTTCCCCAAACAATTATTTTTGGTTTATAAGTTGTCATAATATTTTTTAAACGTTCATAAAACTCAACAAACGGTATTTTATGAGCATCATAGGACTCTTGATCAATTTTTAAGAACTTAACTGTGCGTTTGCTTAAGATTTTTTGATGTTTCGCCTCAATATATACCGATTCTGTTACAATAGGATCTTCATATGGCTTTGAAACTAAATAGCCTGCCTGAATAATTTCTGCAACAAAAAAGTCTGAATAATAAGGAGGCATCGTCATTTCAAAATCCATAAATAAATAGTTTTTATTCTTCTTAAATATTTTTTTAATGTCGCCTCTTAATAAGTTAATGTCGTAAAAGACTTTATGTGGGTTCAATTGAACAATTTTATTAAAAAATAAAATTTGTTGAGCTTTTACTTGTCCAAACTTTTTGTGTCTAGCACTTACTTCAAAGTCAACTAGGATACCTTTTTTTAAATAAACCATAAACGTTTTTGCAACTTTGTTTGTCATATAAAAGGCTGTTTTTCTACCATTAAGATATAAGTAAATGATTTTTTTATTGTAGTCTATATCACCAATTATGAATTTCATTTTATAACCTCTTTTATTTTTTGTGCAACACTTAGAGGGATGCCTAATGCGGTGATATCCTCTATGCTTGCGGCTTTTATTGCGTCAATACTTTTAAATGCTTTAAGTAACCTTTGTTTTCGAACCGTTCCAATGCCTTCAATGTCGTCAAACAACGATTTTTCCATTGTCTTTTTTCGACTTGAGCGATGAAACGTTATCGCGAACCTGTGGATTTCATCACTAATACCTGCTAAAAATTTATAAAGTGGTTCATGCTTATTAAATATTTTAGTTTCACTATCAAAAACCAAAGCTTCAAATTGATGACGATTGTCTTTCTTTAATCCAGCTACCTTGATATTTAAACCAAGGCTGTGAATAGATTCAAGAGCCGCTGCAACTTGGCCTTTACCGCCATCAACTAATATAAGGTCAGGCATTGTTTGTTTTTCCATGAGAAGTTTATAATATCTTCGATAGATAACCTCACGCATACCACTATAATCGTCTTGTTCACTTTCTTTTAAGTGATATTTACGATATTTATTTTTATTGAATTGTCCCTCTTCAACAACAATCATTGCTGATATTGGATTTGTTCCGAAAAGTTGTGAGTTATCAAAAACTTCAATAATTCTTAATCGTTCGATATTTAATACCGTCTTTAAATCATCCAAAACTTCTTGGATACGCTCATCTTTATTTTTATGAAGTAAATAATAATTTTCTAAATCCATTCGGGCATTTTTTGTTGCCATATCCATAATTTTCTTTTTATCACCAATTTTCGGTTGGATGACATTAACATTAAATAGATCACTTAAGTTCTCTTTATAATAACTTAGAGAAAACAACAGTTCATCTGGTGCATAATGTTCATAGTATTGTCTTAAATACTGAATAGCCTCCTCATAAGGGTCATCAATATATGAAAAAATAACTTTATGTTGATCAACGATTCGTCCTTGACGCATCATTAATATTTGAATAGATATAGATTCTTTGTTATGTGCAATACCAATGAAGTCGCGATCTTTAAAATCGTTAAGACTGATGATTTGTTTTTCTGTTGTTGTTTGTATATGTTTTAAATCTTCGCGAAACGCTAGTGCTTTTTCGAACATTAACGCCTCACTTGCTTCATGCATCGCTTCGGTTATTGCATTTACTACTTCCTTAATATCACCTTTCAAAAAGCGTGTAATAAATTGAATTGTTTTTTCATAAGGGTATTGGTCTTCACCTAAAATTTTTTTACCAATTGCTTCATAAAAGTTAGGGATTGGATCTACATAATCCATTGGAAACATTTTGTTTAGTAGACTTGCCGTAGTGCGTGCACTGTAAACGTTTGGGTATGGGCCAAATAGTTTTCCTGTCACATTCTTTTTACGAACAACATTTAAATGTGGTTTCATCTCCATATTAAGTTCAATAAATGGATATGTTTTATCATCCATTAAGGCAATGTTGTATTTTGGTTTATGCTGTTTAATTAAGTTAAGTTCTAAAATTAAGGACTCTTGTTCGCTGTTAGTGACAACATAAAAAAAATCAGCAATCTCTGATACTAGTTTTGTTGTTTTAATGTTGTGTGCACCTGTAAAATAGGAACGAACACGGTTTTTTAAATTTTTTGCTTTCCCATCATAAATAACTTCGTCATACTTATTTTTCATTAAGTAACAACCAGGTTCATTGGGCAAAAGATTTAACTTATCTTTAATCATAACTCACCTTATTATTTTCCTTTATTATATCATAAAAAAGATGATACTAAAGTATCACCTTTATTCATTGTCGCCCACATCTTTAATTTGTGAACGATAAATATTCGCATAAACACGATTATTATTTAAAAGAACATCATGACTTCCTTCTTCAACCTTTAATCCGTTTTCAAAGACAACGATTTTATTTGCCTGTTTAATTGTTGATAGTCTGTGTGCAATAACAATCGTTGTTCGACCTTTTTTAACATGATTTAATGCAGTTTGAATGAGTGTTTCTGTTTCTGTGTCAATGTTTGCTGTTGCCTCATCCATAATTAGAATTGCTGGATCAAAAATAACGGCTCTTGCAAATGCAATTAATTGTTTTTCACCAACACTTAAGTTGGAACCACCACGTGTAAGTTCAGTATGTATACCTTTTGGCAATTTATCGATGAGTTTATCTCCACCAATTTCTCTTAAAACACTTTCAATTCTTTCATCGCTTGCATTTGGATGATTGAAGCGAATATTATCTGCAAGTGTTCCTTTGAAAATTGTTGGATCTTGTAAAACAACACCAATATGTTGTCGATATGTTTGTTTTGGATGTGTTGTAATATCAACACCATCAACATAGATTTTTCCCATATCATTTTCTTTTAAGTCATAAAATCTTAATAATAAACTAATTAATGTCGTTTTTCCACTTCCTGTATGACCGACAATACCAACCATTTGTCCAGCATCAATTTCTAAATCAATACCTTTAAGTACAGGTTTGCCTTCAACATAGGAAAACCATAAATTATCAAATAAAACGTGTCCTTTGTAGCGTGGAATTGGATAGTTTCGATCATCTTCTTGTTGCCCATCAATAACCGTAAAAATTCGTTCAGTTTTAACAATTGCGTGCTGAAGATTACCAATTTCTCTAAAGAGTGTACCAACTGGTTCAATTAATCTTGTTAAATAGTCATTGTATGCATAAATTAAACCTGCGGTTGCTACAAATCCAAAAATTGTAAGTGTTTGTCGACCGAAATATAAGACGATAAATGCTGTAACAAGCGCACCAAGTAAACGTATCATATTCCATCCAATCGATAAATGAAGTTTAACTTCTTTCATTTTTTCGTTATTAAAATCCATGGATAGCGCATTAAACTTATCTTCTGTTTCTTTTTTGTAATTAAAGATTTGTAAAATACTAATACCGTTAATAATCTCATTTAAGTTTGCTGTTATCATAGAGTTTTGTTCGTTAACTTTCACAGCAATTTTGTTAAGTTTACCTACAAAATATTTGAGCCACACATAGATAATTGGGAACACAATAAATGTTAAAAGTGCGAGTTTGGCATCCAAGTAGAACATACCAATATAAGCAAATACTACAGCCAACGAAGCGTTTAACACTAAATTCATAAGTGTTGAGAATAAGTTCATCATACCACCAACATCGTGTATAATACGGTTTGCAATTTTTCCTGCTGGTTCACTTTCAAAATATGTCATAGGCATATTTTGTAAAGCTTTTATCGCATCTTTTCTTGCATCACGCACAATGTTAACGTTTAACATGGACGTACTAATGCGTTGTATGTATGTAAATAAAATTTGTAGGAAAAAACGAACAGCAAGTAATACAATTAAAATGATAAGTGGTTGAACAAATGGTTCATAAAATGATTTAACAACTTGATTTTCAAGGCGAACAATTTCACCCACAGTTATGTCTTCAATCGATAGATAATACGTTGTGCCATCACTTGTTACTTGTCGATGCCCCTCATTAATTAGGCCATTAAATAAATAATATTTGCCTTGATAAATAAATACTGAGTAAATATCATTATCATTTGGTTCTTGTGTTAAATGTATACCATTATATGTAACTTCGCTTTGGTCTAGAGTTGTTACATACCATGGTTCTTCAATTCCAATTAAATAATCATCTAAAATGCTTTTTACAATAAGTGGAGCTAATAGACCAAGAACTTGAACTACAAGCATTGCAAGAACACTTATTGTAAGTAACTTTTTATAACGGCGAATATAACGCCAAACTTTTTTAAATGTCTTCATAATATCACTTCATCGTCATTTGCTGAATGTATTGATGTTTGTACCATCCTTCTTGTCTGATCAATTCAGCATGCGTGCCTTTCTGAGTAATCTCGCCATTTTCTAACACATAAATCGTATGCGCGTCTCGGACAGCGGAAAAACGATGAGCTACAATAATATTCGTTTTATTTGAACGGAATTCTTTTAATCGGTCAATGATGTTTTCTTCTGTTTTCGCATCGACCGCAGAAAGCGAATCGTCTAAAATTAATATTTCTGGGTCTTTAATTAATGCTCTTGCTATCGATAGCCTTTGCTTTTGGCCACCAGATAATGTTGTACCAGACTCACCAACCATTGTATTTAAACCATCATGTAAATAAAGTAGATCCTTCTCAAAATCAGCAATTTTAACCGCTTTATCTAACATGTTTTGATTTGCATTTGGATTCCCCATTAAAATATTTTCATCAACGGCTCTTTTAAACAACACATGTGCTTGTGGAACATAACCTACAAGATCACGAACTGCTTCAACCTTATATGATTGAATATCATTTCCATCAATTAATATCAATCCACTCGTTACGTTAAATTCCCGTAACAATTGACGAATCAATGTTGATTTACCACTACCCGTAGGTCCTACAATACCAATGGTTTGACCATTTTTTATCGAAAAACTAATATTTTTTATAACTGGATTTTTATCGAATGGATACTTAAAGACAACATCTTTAAACTCAATTTCTTTAAATGATAAAATGTGTTTTGCATCTTGTTCATCTTTAACTTTAGCTTGTGTTTTTAAAATTTCATCGTATCGATCCACTGAGATTGTAGCGTTATTAAGTTGTGTAAAAATTGTCGACATTGAAATGATTGGTCCATAAAGCATGCCAATATACGAAACAAAAGTTACCAATTCGCCTACTGAAATTTTTTGATTGATAATAAAAAATATACCAAATCCGAATGCTAAAATATAACTTATCCCATAGACAACTTCAAATAAAGGATTAAACCAATTCTCATAATTAACAATATACCGCCATGATTCAATATCTCTATCAATCGCTTTATATTGTTTATCCAAATTGCTTTTTTGTTGTCCGTAAGCCCTTAATGTCTTTTGTCCTTCAACACTTTCTAAAACAATTTCTGTCATTTCTGAATATATTTCGCGATGTTTTTGAATATAACGCCGCTTCTTAAAGCGAATGATATTTAATAATGTAAGTGCAACTGGCATTATTGTTACAGATATTAAGGTAAGTTCCCAACTTATTGTAAAACTCATAATACCAATAGCAAACAAAATGATACCAACGTTAAAGACAATACCTTCAAGCAATTGGGTTGCTGCAACCGTAATTGCTTCTAAATCATTTGTAATACGTGCAATTAAATCACCTTTATGGTAGGTTTCAAAAAAATCTAAATCCATTTCAAATAAATGACTTAAATAATTGTGACGCAATTGATACGTAAGTTTATTAGCTGTTTTATTTACTAAAAAGTGAAACAGAAAACTCGAAAAATAACGAGTGACAGGTAGTAAGACTAATAGTGCTACAAGCAAAACAAGCGAATCTTTTGTTAATGCACCGGAAATAAGTACGTCAATCGCTTTACCTAAGACATAAGCTGGAGCTAACGCTAGAACAGATATAAAGATTAGTAAAAAAAACATGAGAAGATACAGTTTCCACTCTTGTTTAATAAACCATCCTATTTTGTTAAATATACTTCTCATAAAATTTACCCCTTTTTAACTTATATATATACGCACGTTATTATTTCAACCAAAAAAAAATAAAAGGAACCGATAACTATCGATTCCAAAATAAGGGCATTCAAATATTAAGTTTCAAAAGTAATATCGACTTTATCATTTAAAATTTCTTCAAGAGCGATGCCAACGCTTTTTACGCATTTAGCTCCTTCGACTTTCAAATTTTCTTGTTCGATGATTCTTGCTACTTTGCTTGCAGCATATACCAACTTATATTTTGAATCGATTTTATTCAACAATTTATCAATTGATGGGTAGCGCATTCCGCCTTCATTTTTACTAACCATTTTTTTCCTCCAACATCTTTAAATAATTATGAATCGTTCTTTCAGTCTTTGCATGTTCTGCTCGAATGATAGCCATAATTCTATCTGCAGCATTATTTACTTCGTCATTAACAACGATGTAATCATATTTGTGTGCTAATAAGAACTCATTATCTGCTTTTTTCACACGTGCTTCAATAATCTCTTTCGCCTCTGTACCACGTTTTAGTAAACGATCATAGAGCGCTTGTCTTCCTGGTGGCACGATGAAAATAAAAACTGCATCTTTAACTTTTTTTCTAAGTTTGAGGGCACCTTCGACCTCGATTTCTAAAACAACTTCCTTACCTAATTCTAGTTGCTCTTCAACCTTATCCTTTGGTGTTCCATAGTAGTTGCCGACAAATTCAGCCCATTCAAGGAATTTATCTTCCTCAATACGCTTTAAGAATTCTTCTTTACTTACGAAGTAATAATCTACGCCATCAACCTCACCATCTCTTGGTGGTCGAGTCGTCATTGAAACTGAGTAAACAAGGTCGTGGTTAGGGATATCAAATAATGCTTTTCTGACTGTACCTTTACCGACACCAGAGGGTCCGGATATTACTACTAACAGTCCTCTTTGATTAAGTTTCATGTATTCCCTCCTCATTTAGTTTATTTTATATTAAAATAAGTTATTTGTAAATGATTTTGGAAATATTTCACTTAAATAAGCGCTTACATATTTTTTTAAGGCGTTTCGGTGTGATATAATCAAGTAGTGAGGTATATAAAATGGCTTTAGATGGTTTTTTTATTAAACATTTAATCTCCGAGATTAAACCTAAAATCACTGGTTCAAGACTCGATAAAATCGGACAAATTGATGATGCTAAATGGTTGCTAAGTTTTTATAGACAAGGTACTGAAAATCTTGTTATTGACTTGACTCATCAAAACCGACTTTTTTTAGTTTCCCTAACAAAACCTCATACAAAACCAACAATAGATCAGTTTACTCAAAACTTTAAACGATTTTTAGAAGGTGCAATATTAGAAGACATATCGCAATATTTAACTGACCGTGTCATTATTTTCACATTTAAATACAACGACTATATTTTTGGTCAAAAATATCGAAAACTTATTATTGAACTTATGGGTAAACACGCAAACTTCTTTATCGTTGAAGATGATATTATTTTAGATTGTTTTAAAAAAATGTTTTTTGAAACAGGTAGACAATCCATTCCAAAAGCAACCTTTGAGTTCTTTCCAACAACAAAGGGTGAACTTACAAAAAATCATAAAGTTTTTGATGTTGATGATTTGTTAAATTTTAATGGTGTTTCAAAAAAATTAGCACAGTTTCTTACACATCATCAAAAAAATGTATTTGATATAGAAATTAACCCTACAAAGAATTTAGATAATCAAGATTTTTATTGGTTTAATATTTTCAATACATCAAACATCAAAACATATACTACTTTATCTGAAATTCAAGAAATTGATTTATCAAATAAAATTTCAAAGCCAGAAAAACCGATAATATTTATTGAAAACACTATACATAAGCTAATGAAAAAGCTTGCGATTATCGAAAAGCAAGCGATTGATAATCTTTCATTACTGGACCATAAAATTGATGGTGATTATATTTATCAAAGTGGTTTGAACTTAAAATCCTATCATTCAAGCATAACTGTATTTGATCGAACTATTGTTTTAGATGTCACAAAAACACTAAATGAAAATGCACAAAACTTCTATCAAACTTACCAAAAAGCTAAGCGTCGAGAAGAACACCTAAAAAATCAAAAAATAGATACTTTAGAACAATTAGATGCATTTAAATCATTCAAAGTTTTTTATGAGCTTGCATCAAAAGAAGATATGCATGATTTAGAGAGCGATCTGGCTCAGTATGGCTATTTAAAAGATTCTAAGGCAATAATTAGAAAAAAACAAAACAAACCCAACATCATTACGCTAAAATTCAATGAAACGACAATCTACATTGGTAAAAATGATCTACAAAATAATTTTGTCACACACGAATTAGGACATAAAAATGATTATTTCTTCCATGTAAAGGATGCTCCTGGTGGACATATTCTTGTAAAAACAGAGTTTTTAGATGAAGCATTACTTAGAACTTCTGCGATGCTTGCTGCCTATTTTTCTAGTTTAAGATATAGTTCTTCAATTCCAGTTGATTATACACAAATACGCAATATTAAAAAGATTAGTGGACAACACGGTTCTAAAGTTATTATGAAAAATTATAAAACAATCTATATTGATATTGATGAAGACAAAATACGTCAGTTATTGCATAAAAATTGAAAAAAAAACCGTTTTGATGTAAGATAGACCTATAAAATAGGAGGTATTATTATGACTTACGAATTACCAAAATTAACTTATGCTTATGACGCACTAGAACCATTTATTGATGCACGTACAATGGAAATTCACCATACGAAACATCATCAAGCTTATGTAACAAACTTAAATGCCGCATTAGCAAAACACCCTGAATTCACATTATCATTAGAAGCGATGTTAGAGGACTTAACTAAAGTTCCTCAAGATATTAGAACTGCTGTACAAAACAATGGTGGTGGACATTATAACCATTCATTATTCTGGACCTTACTAAAGAAAAATGATGGCCAAGGACCAAAAGGCGAATTATTAGATGCATTAAACACTACTTTCGGTTCTGTAGATGCTTTCAAAGAAGCGTTTGGTAACGCTGCTAAAACTCGTTTCGGTAGTGGTTGGGCATGGTTAATTATTAACAAAAACAAACAATTAGAAGTGGTTTCTACTGCTAACCAAGATACACCATTAAATTTAGGTAAGCCAATCTTAGCGCTTGATGTTTGGGAACATGCTTATTACTTAAATTATCAAAACCGCAGACCAGATTATGTATCAGCATTTATGAATGTTGTTAACTGGGATGAAGTAGAACGCTTATATAAAGCTGCTAAATAGTTTATATCAATTAAAAAGGTCTCATAGGAGACCTTTTTTTATTATTCGTAAACATAAATTTGATTTTTACCATTCCTTTTAGCTTGATACATCGCGGAATCCACACGATCTATAGCTTCATTAACTTCAAAACCATTTAACATGGTAAGTCCAACAGATATAGTTGGACGATATTTGAATTCAAAACGAATGACACTTCTTTCAACTAACATCCTTAGTTTTTCAGCATGCTTCTTCGCCTCATCAAGGTCGTTAACTTGTTTAAAGACTATAAACTCCTCACCACCGAAACGTACAACATAACCATCATCACTATTACGTTTAATTGTTTCAGCAACAACCTTTAACACTATATCACCATTTAAATGCCCATACATATCATTTACTTTTTTAAAGTTATCGATGTCAATAAACATAATTGCAAATTTATCTTTATTTTCGATAAATTTGTCTAGCTTATCGTTAATAAAGTAACGATTAAATACTTCTGTAAGTGGATCAATGTAATTTAAATGTTTTTCTACATCATAGATAGCATCTTGAAATTGTTTTGATGACCGATTAGAAAAAATCTCAACGGCACCAAGTATAAAACCATTTTCTTTATATGGTATTGAACGAACATGTATTGGAATACGATGACCTTTTTTATGGTGTAAATATACATCTGCATCAATTGTTTCGTCATTTTTTATCGCATAAAGTAATGGACATCCACTAAGACAAAGTTGTTTACCCGTATCATCAACGTGATTCAAAGTATTCTCATGACAATGTTTTCCAATGATTTCTTCCTTAGAAAGTATACGATTTTTCGGTTTTTATCTACAATATAGATTGCTTCATAAAATGAGTCAAAAAGTGTCTTTAAGGTGTTTAAATTCTTATCTATCAATTAATTTTCTGTTTCAATTACTGCGTAATTGCCATCATATCTCCTATATATTACATTTGTTTTCATTGTTTCTTTTTCTAAGAAAACATAGAAATCGTGGCCCAATAATTCCATTTCTGTAATTGCTTCTTCTGTCGTCATTGGATCAAGCTTAATTTTTTTATTTTTAACTAGTTGACTTGAAAGTGTTGTACGTTCAAAAATTTCTTCGTCAAATGCTTTACTATATGCTTGCTTAATCCCTTCTTTTTCTAGATTGTTTTTCAACTTATCTTTATGCTTTCTAATTTGAGCAACAAGCTTATCTGTCACTTTATCAACCGCCGTTAACATATCTTTATCTTGAACCTCAGCACGTAAGATTGTTCGTTTAGCTGGAATAGTTACTTCAATTTTGTAGTGATCTTTATATTGTTTACAAACAACTCGAATTTCACTAATAACATTTGGACCGAAGATATCAACCACCTTAGCTAACCTTTTTTCTACATAGGCCTTCTCACGCTTGTTTGGAACAAAACCCTCTCTACCAATAATCTCTATTCTCATATATTTCCTCCTTAGTTTCATATAATGTTACTAAAAATATATTTCCTAATTTAAGTCTATCCAAAACTTTCATTGTCTCAAGTGTCAAGGTGTCTAAGTATATAAAAATATCATTTGATCGATTCTTTAGAAAGTAAATATAATACGGTTTTAGAAATGTCATGTATGCTTCTGGATGTCTTTCATATATTTTATCAAAAATTATATTGTATTCAAGTAAAAAACTATCGATTGGTATAACTTTTTTTAAAGATATGACAATACTTTGGGTCATACAAGCTTCACAAATGTGTTGCGTTGACACTTTGAAGATATTGTTAATATCAATAATTTTTTCTAAACTTTTTTGACAATGTAAACAAAACACAACAAGTCCTCCTAATTGATATTAGTGAGGACTTGTATATAATTACTTCTTATACGCCTCTACAATTTTATCAATTAAAAAATGAGGCACTTCTTCGTATCTTAAAAATTGACGTGTAAATTGACCACTACCTTGTGTCATAGCTTTCAAGTCAATAGCATATTTTGTAATTTCAGCTTGAGGTACTTCAGCGTGAATGATTTGGTAACCATCTTCTTGGTCAAGACCAAGTACACGTCCACGACGTTTGTTGATATCGCCCATAACATCGCCAACGTATTGTTCTTTAATCCGAACCTCAACTTGTTCAATTGGTTCTAAAATTGTCGCACCTAAGTTTGGTACAGCATTTTTAAATGCTAATGAAGCTGCAAGTTTAAATGAAATTTCATTAGAATCAACATCGTGATAAGAACCATCAAATAGGACAGCTTTAACATTAATCACTGGGAAACCTGCTAATGGCCCATGTTCAAATGTTTCAATTAAACCTTTTTCAACTGCTGGGAAGTATCCTTTAGGAACTGCACCACCGACAACTTCTGATTCAAACGCAAAGTTTTCAGTATATGGTTCAAAACGAATAAATACGTGACCGTATTGTCCAGCGCCACCGGATTGTTTCTTATGTTTACCTTCACCAACTGCAACTTTCTTAATTGTTTCACGGTAAACAACCTTTTGATCTTCAATATCAACTTCAACTTTAAACATATTTTTCATACGTTCTAAGATATAACCGATATGTGTCATACCTTGCCCACCAATAAGTAATTGTTCCGTTTCTTTATTACGTACAATAACAAATGTAGGATCTTCAATATTAAGTCTTTGAAGCGCATTAGATATTTTGTCTTCGTCATTACGATTTTTTGGAGAAATCGCAACATAAATAACTGGTGTAACGTTTGCAACGCCATCATAAAGAACTTGTTGTTTCATATCACTAAGTGTATCACCAGTTTGCAAATCAAGTTTAGCAACAGCAACAATGTCTCCCGCACTTGCTGTATCACATTCTATTTGTGTCTTACCACGTAAGATGAATAAGTTTGAAATTTTTTTCTTATCACCTTTATTTGTAATAGCTACTTCCATACCGTTTGTAAGAACACCTGAATTAATTTTAACAATATTAATAACACCCATAAATGGGTCAACCATTGTTTTAAATACATAACCACTAAACGGTTCACTATCTTGTGTGTGTCTTAAAACTGTCTTTCCAGTTTTAACATCGCGTGCTTCAAGAGGCTCTAAATCATCGGGTGCTGGTAAATAATCAACTAACATATTAAGTAATGTACGAACACCAACCGTCTTCGTTGCACTACCAACGATAACCGGTGTTAACTCGCCGTTCATTACACCTTCGCGAAGACCAATTTTAATTTGCTCTTCAGGTATTTCTTCACCAGCAAGATAAAGATCCAATAATTCTTCTGATGTTTCAGCAACACTTTCTAACATCATACTTCTTAGTTCATCGATTTTTGGTTTCTTTTCGTCCCAAATTGGTGCGTCGTGGCTCTCTTTGCCATCAAATATACGAGCCTTCATTTCAACGACGTTTACAAAACCTTCAAAGTTTTCACTTCGACCAATTGGCCAACAGAATGGGACAGCTTTTTTACCTAATTTTGTACGAATATCTTCAAGCAATGTTTCAAATTGAATGTTTTCTTTATCCATTTTATTAATGAATAAAACTGCAGGTATATGGCGCTTTCTAATTTCTTTCCAAACACGTTCTGTACCTACTTCAACACCTTTTGTCGCGTCAATAACTAATACAGCACCTTTAACGACTTCTAATGCTTGATTAAGATCACCAACAAATTCGTCACCACCAGGTAAATCAAGGAAGTTTAATTTATAGTCATTCCAAATAACTGGAATCATACTTAATGATAAACTACTTAACTTATTTTGCTCCTCTGGTAAAAAGTCGGAAACTGTTGATTTCTTTTCAACCTCTCCTTTTTTGTCAATCATTTTCGCTACAAACAATAATGCTTCAGAAAGAGTTGTTTTACCAGTTCCCTGATGCCCTATTATTGCGATATTGCGAATGTTCTTAGTTGCAAAACTTTTCATCTTTACCTCCTGTAATCGTTTTCACTATTATAATTATATTATAACACATGATTACACATATGTTTATTTTTTTTGATAATTATTGTAAGATATAAGGGAATACATAAACAAAAAGAAATGGGATATTATGAAAAAGGTTGCTATAAAGTTAATCGAATGGTATCAAAGAGATATTTCTCCAAATTCAAACCATAAATGTCGGCATACACCAACATGCTCAAGTTATGCAAAAACTGCTTATGAACGGTTTAACTTTGTTAAAGCGTCTTTTTTGACAGCTAGAAGAATATTAACTTGCAATCCATTATTTAAGCCTAAATATGATCCAGTACCAGAAAAGAAACAAAAGAAAAGAAAGGATAGTATCGATGAGTAAATTTACAAAAATATATTACACTGCGATACGTATCATTACATCCGTATTAATATTGCTTAGCATTTATGGTGTAATAAAAAACTTCTATGATGGTGAAAAAATCAGTGAGTATAGTTTTATTTTCATTAATGCTCTTGTCTTACTTGTAGCCTCTTTACTACCTGGTTATTTAAAAAAGTACGATTTAGTTATACCAAATCTTGTATTAATAATTTATTTAACGTTTATAACTTGTGCATTATTACTTGGTGAAATAGGAGGTTTTTTTAAAACTGTTAGACATTGGGACTCCTTCCTACATTTAACAAGCGGTGGGTTAATTGCCTTTTTAGGATTATCGGTTGCCTATTTGTTAAATGAACGAAGTAAAGGTTTTAAACTAAGTCCGTTTTTTGTAGTCATCTTTGCATTTTGTTTTGCAACAACCATTGGTGTTGTTTGGGAAATTGTTGAGTTTTTAATTGACTGGATTTTCTCAAGCAACATGCAGCGATACAAAGATAACTTTACAGGTGTTCCCTTTGTTGGACAAAAAGCACTTCTTGATACAATGAAAGATTATATGTTAAATACACTTGGAGCTTTAGTAGCTTCAGTTATTGGATATGTTGATATTAAACGTGAATCCTATATTCTTAATAGAGTTTTAATTAAACGAGATGTAGATAAAGAAAAAGCTTTAGCAAATTAATTGCTAAAGCTGTTTTTTTATACTTTTTCACATTCAATTTCAACATGCTCTTGCGCTTCACCGGCACCTTTGAGTGATTTTACTAACAACATCGGTGCGAAGAATTCAAAGATCAACACACTCGTTAATACAATGTTTTTAATTAAAGTTGCTTGTGCATCTGCGCTACCTGTAACAAACCATAGTGTTCCCACACTTGCTGCTAAGAAAATTTCAAATCCACCTTGTGTCAAACATGCTGTAGGTAAAAATTTCTTAACTGTGTCTGGATTGTTTTTATCTAATCGAGAGCCGAAATATGCACCTATGAATTTACCACCAGCGTGTGCTACAACATAGAGTAATGCATATAAACCAAAGTCACCTAGTTTTGTTACGTCCAATTCAGCACCTGCGATAACAAAGAATGCCGTGATTAGTGGAGGCGTAAAGTTATTAATGATACTTGTCTCATAAGCGTATGTTTCTTTATTAATAAAGTTTGTGTAGATTGCACCAAGCATTAACGCTGAAATGAATGGTGAAATCATAATATTGGAGCTAATAGTGTTTGTAATAATTGGTGCAGCTAATGTTGCGACTAATACGATAGCTACCGTCATAATTAAATAGGAGTCATATTTTTCTCATCACAGTAACGACATAAAACAAACTTATCTAACAACACTAAAATGGCACCTGCAATACCACCAAGTAAGATTGATCCAAAAATACTTGCTAGTGGAACTAAAAATGAACCCAATGTTAATGCTGTTTTCATTTTTAATGATGCAGCAATTGTAACAATAATTAAGAATGCACTAATACCGATAACATTGTCTAAACCCAAATTAGAAATTAATGTATCTGTAAGTGGTCCTTTTGATTGGTGTTTTTTAGTAATTTCAAGTACTGGTGCACTTGCTGTTGCAACGCTAATACCACCAATTAGTAAACTAACCCATAATTCTAAACCTGCAATATAAAATAAGATTGTAGATAACCCTATAATTGCTAATGTTTGAATCGTTAGAGTCCAAAGAATTGTTTTAATATGTTTTCTTAATTTTGGTAACCAAAGTTTTGTCCCAAGTGTAAATGATAAGAAACCTAATGCGATAACGGATACAACTTCTAAGTTGTGAACAATATCGTGGAACTCATGTTTCATTGGTAAGACCAATGTGAATAATAGATTCAATAAAATACCTGAAATAATATAGCCTGTAACTTCTGGCAATTTAATTCTTTCTGCAAGTTTTCCAAAGCCATGGCCAACAATAATCATAATTGCAAGGGCTAAAATTGTATGATAACCCGTAACTTGAAATAATAACATTTTGTACTCCTCTTAATATGCTCTTGCAAACAATACAGTCATTGCTGCCTTTTTATTTGTAACAGGACAAGTTTCGGTAATTAATTTTTGATCAAAAGGAATTGCTCGTGCAGTAGCTGTTGTATCAGCTTTGATTATAATTTCAGCTTCTTCGCCTGAAATACTCATCTTCACATAGCCACCTTTTTTAATTAATTCTTTAAACTCATCATAAGTTTTCGCTTCATTTGTATGTGTATTCACATAATCTAAAGCTTTTTGATACATCGTTTCATGAATTTCTTTAAACATTGGCTCAATTTTTTCTTGAACATCTTCAATATTTACTAAGAATTTTTCACGTGTCAAGCGTTCAACAATTTGAACATGACCTTGTTCTAGATCACGTGGACCCACTTCGATACGTAGTGGTACACCTTTCATTTCGTATTCACTAAATTTCCATCCTGGTGATTTATTTGAGTCATCAAGTTTTACTCTAAACCCTTTAGCTCTAAGTTCATTGTACAACTTTTCACTTGCTTCTAAAACACCTGGTTTTTGTTGTTGGATAGGAATAATAACCACTTGTATTGGAGCAATATATGGAGGTAATACTAAACCGTCATTGTCACCATGAACCATAATGACTGCACCAATTAAACGTGTCGATACACCCCATGATGTTTGATGAACGTGTTTAACTGAATTATCAACATCTTGGAATTTAATATCAAATGCTTCAGCAAAACCTGTTCCAAAATAATGTGTTGTGCCTGATTGTAATGCTTGTCCATCTGGCATAAGTGCCTCAATCGTATATGTTTCAACTGCGCCAGCAAATTTTTCTTTTTCTGTTTTTCTACCTGTAACAAATGGAATTGCTAACAATTCTTTTCCTAAATTACGGTATGTTTCTAGCATATCAAGTGCTTCTTTACGCGCTTCTGCTTCATTACTATGTGCTGTATGACCTTCTTGCCACAAGAACTCTTTGCCACGTAAAAATGGTCTAGTTGTTTTTTCCCAACGTACAACACTGCACCATTGATTATATAATTTTGGTAAGTCACGATGTGACTGTATAATTTTTGAATAATGGGTTGCAAATAAAACCTCAGATGTTGGGCGAACAATTAATCGCTCCGCTAATTCTTCAACACCTGTTGTTGAGATCATCGCTGTTTCAGGTGCGAAGCCATCAACGTGATCTTTTTCTTTTTGGAATAAGCTTTCTGGAATCACAAGTGGCATATAAACGTTCTCATGATTTGATTCTTTAAATTTTTGGTCTAAATATTTTTGAATGTTTTCCCAAATTGCATATCCATATGGACGATAGATAATGAAGCCTTTAGCGTCACTATAGTCCATTAATTCTGCTTTTAAGCATATATCTGTATACCATTGAGCGAAATTTTCTTCTCTCGATGTAACACTTTCAACTAATTTTTTCTGACTCATAATCTCACCTATCTATTTAATTAAAAAAGTTTTGCCTTCTTTAAACTCTATGTTTCTATTTTTGTATAAATTTCCAATAGCACGTTTAAACGCCTTCTTACTCATTTTAAAATAATCATAAATTTTTTCTGGCGTTGAATCAGCATCTAATGGCATTTCTTTATGTTTTTTAAGATATTCTAAGATAACTTCAGCATCTAATTGGATTGCTTGTTCTTTTTGCTTAATTAAAGAACCTGAATATCCTTTATCTGAATCATACGTAATCTTTACAACAACTTCTTGACCAATACGATAGTTATCTTTGTACATTGTATGATGAACAAAAATAAAGTGCCCATCCGGTGTATAAAGGTTTAGCCCTTCTCTACCTATTTTTTGAACGTATGCTGTTACTTGGTCTTTAACTTGTAGTTCTCTTTCAGGAACCAACTTGATTTCAGTTTTTGGTACGATGCTCGCAACTAAGCGATTTTTAACTTTAATTGTTACTAAAACTTTATCACCAGGTTGTGGCCATTTTGTTGTATCAAGCGGTAAATCATCTTTAGATAACAAAAGATCTTTATTAATACCCATATCTAAAAAAGCGCCAAGTGACGGATTAATATCCTTAACAACTAAAAAGCTTTGTGTATCCGTTGTTACATACGGCTGTTTTAGTGTTGCAGCTAATCGACCTTTATGGTCAAAATATAAAAATGCTTCGACGACATCGAAGGGTTTTAAATCCATATGTAAGGATTCATTATTGTGTAAAAAAACTTCCCCTTCAGGTGCATCTAGCACATAACCAATATCTGTTTTACGATTAACTTTTAACTTATTTATATTTCCTATTTTTAACATTTTTATTCACCTATACTTCACTTATACTATTGTATCAAATTTTCATTAAAATATCACTTTTATTGTGTTATATTAACAAAAATAAAGAAAAAAGAGTGCTAAGCACTCAAATTTCTAGATTATTAATAATATTTTCATAACGTTTAACAAGTAAACCTGTTATAAACTCTACAAGTGGTGTTAAATTCTTTTCAATCTTAAAGATTTCTAAGTTTTTGAAGTACTCTTCTCTTAATCCAACTGGTACTTAGACAGGTAGATAACCAGCTTTAATCAAATAGTAATTCATGAGTAGTCTTGCAACACGTCCATTTGCATCTAAAAAAGGATGTATTTTGGAAATTGCTGCATTTATATATACAGCACGCTCAATTGGTGTGCCTTCAAAATCCGCTAAGTTTCTAAATACTTTTGCCATCCGATCATAGACTTTCACATAATCAGGTGGTTGATGGGTTGCACCAATAATTTGAATATTTACATTTCTGTAAACGCCACCTTGGAATATACCGTCAACTAAAAGTTCATGTAAATCCTTTAGCATGTCTTCTGTGACGTCTCGGTTTTCCGCAGCATATTTTTTTACCCATTCAAAAGCTTTAACATGATTTAAAACTTCTTTTTGTTCGCGTTCGCTATATTCTGGTAATGTTTTATGCTTTATTAAGCGCTTAACGTCTTCAAAAGGAATTTTATTTTTTCCTTCCATGCTAATTGCATCATACGTATAGACATAAGTAAATTGCTCTTCTTCAAGTGAAAATTTGTTTTCATCGCACTCTTTTAGCAAGTTACTTAAGTTTTTACGCTGTACTTCTAATAAATCTTTGTCCATATGCATCGCTCCTGTCCTTTTTTTTTATTATAGCATAAAAGCGCTATCATAAACAATACAATATGTATTTGAATGCAAAAAAAACAAATAAAAACTTAATTTTGAGTAAATCTTTTTAAGAATAGTCTTGTTCTTTCATTTTTTGGGCGATTAAAAATTTCTTCAGGTCGTCCAGATTCTAAGATAATACCATTTTCCATAAAAAGTATTTTGTCGGAAACTTCTTTAGCAAATGCCATCTCATGTGTGACGATAACCATCGTCATACCTTCCTTCGCAAGCGCTTGGATGACTTCTAAAACTTCACCGACCATCTCAGGATCAAGTGCACTTGTCGGCTCGTCAAACAACATAATTTCTGGTTCCATACATAGTGCACGTGCAATTGCAACCCTTTGTTTTTGTCCACCGGATAGTCGTGCAACATTAGCTTGAGCAAAGCTTGCCATGCCAACTTTAGCTAAGTAATGCATAGCTTTTTCCTCTGCAGCTTCTTTATTCATACCTTTAAGTTTTATAAGCGCAAGTGTACAGTTATCAATGACGTTTTTATTATTGAATAAATTGAAGTTTTGGAAAACCATACCAATTGACATTCTAAGTTTATCTAAATCAGTTTTAGGATTCATTAAGTCGTTTTCAAAAAAGTAAATGTGTCCACTGTCAGGTTCATTTAGTAAATTTAGACACCGAAGCAATGTTGTTTTTCCGCTTCCAGATGAACCAATAAGTGTTACAACTTCACTTTTATGAACTTCTAAATTAATATCTTTTAAGACATGGTGGTCTCCAAAACTTTTTCGTACGTTAACGATATTTAATATAACATTAGACATTTTTCATTTCACCACCATGACGTTTGGATTCTAATTTTTTAACTAAAAGCGCTGTAATACTTGTAAGTGTTAAGTATAAGATTGCAGTAATTATATACGGTGTTACACTATCTGCAGTTGTACTAACAACTGAGCCTGTTGCTTTAAATAGATCAAAGATGCCAATAACGCTTAATACCGATGAATCTTTTAAATTTACAATAAACTCATTACCAATTGATGGTAATGCATTTTTGATTGCTTGAGGATATATAATTAGATACAATGCTTTTTTTCGAGAAAATCCTAAAGAGCGCGCAGCTTCCATTTGTCCTGGATCAATAGCATTAACCGCACCTCTTAAAATTTCAATAATGTAGGCCGATGTGTTTATAATAATAACGATTATACCGGCAATGATTGGTTTCCACCAATAGTTATTCCCTGTCACATTATGAATAACTAAACTCATACCATAATAGAAAATCATTGCTTGGACCATCATCGGTGTGCCACGGAAAAATGTTGTATAAACATTGGTAAATCCAATACCAATTTTTTTAATGAAAATTGATACTTTTGAATCTCTAATTGGATCAATCTTTGTCGTCTTAATACCTAAAAAAGGAAGCGCAAGTAAAAAGCCACCTGCGGTTCCTAGTACAGCGAGTAAAATCGTATAAAGTAATCCTCGTGTGAAAAAACTATGATATTTACTTATAATATCGGAAATACTCGTTAAAATCATTATGCATCTTGTCTTTCTAAGGCACTAGCCATCCATGCATTACGTGTTTCAATCGAAATCGTAGCAAGTACAGCATTTACTTCATCTAATAAAGTTGTATCACTTTTTCTTAATGCAATAGCAACCGTAACATCTTCTTCAAGTGTGTCAAAGCCCCCATCAGTTAAACGTACCATTCGTAATTGATTATTCAAGGCAACAAGTGATTGTGCTACAGGTAACTCAGCAACCAATACATCTGCAGATCTCGATGTAACAGCTGTGGCAAGTGCGCTATATGTCGCTAGTGATTCTTGATGGATAACACTTGGAATTTGGTCAATTAAATCGTCATAAATTGTACCTGTTTGTGCAACAGCACGAACACCACTGAAGTCACTTAATTTGGTTGCATCTAAATAGTCGCTTTGTGCATGGACAACCATAACAACTTCAGATCGATAATATTCTTCACTAAATGCCACATTTTCTTTGCGTTCTTCTGTTGGACTCATACCAGCAATAATTAAGTCGATTTGATTTGAGTTTAATGCAGGTATTAAACCTTCCCAATCGATCGCTTTAATAACTAGACGTCTATCTAATTGTTTTGCAATTTCCTTTGCCATTTGCACATCAAAGCCATCAACATAAACGCCTGGTTGACCATCCAGTTCGTGTGTAAACTCTGTTTTTGTTGGCGTGCTCCAATTAAATGGTGCGTATGCCGCCTCTAACCCTACGACCAATACACGGTCGCTACTACATGCTGCAAGTACTATGATACTTGCTAAAACTGCGAATAAAGATAATATCTTTCTCATTCTCTCTTCCTCTTTCTTTGATTTTTTAAACAAAAAAAGCATCCAAGAGGACACCAATTCATTAATATAAATATATATAAATCGCTAGCGCCTCTACGTTAGTAGGAGTATTAAAAGTGTTTCCTTTAATACCATGCTAGTTAATGCCTTAACTAACATTCGGCGGTGGTTGCCTTTCAAAACCTTCTTCGTCTGCCGACTCCAGAATTTACTCATCTGCACCGCTACCTCTATGCTTATTCATTTGTATGCAACCATTGTAGCATATAAAATAATTATGTCAATAATTTTGATTATTTTATGCGTTGTTTCATGAAAATAAATCATTTTTTTTGATTATGTATGCGAATAAAAGAAAAAGGGACACCTTAATGGGTATCCCTATTTTGATTGGCTTTTAAAATTATAGTTTAACTACGTTAGCTGCTTGTGGTCCACGTTCGCCGCCGTCTTTAACATCAAATTCTACTTGGTCGCCTTCAGCCAAAGTTTTGTATCCATCAGCTTTGATTGCACTGAAGTGTACAAAGATATCTTTGCCTTCTGCTGATGAGATAAATCCATATCCTTTATCAGCGTTAAACCATTTAACGATTCCTGTCATTCTGTTACTCCTTTTATAAAACTTGGCTTTTACACCTACATGCATTATACATTAAAAAAATATAAAATACAATGAAATATCTTAATTATGCAAAATTAAAGTGATTTTGCACTTTTTTTTCACTAAATAAGTCGATTTTCTTTAAATAATATTATTTTACACATTAATGACTAAATTTATTGCTTCATCAATATCTTCAATTTTCACTTGATGCTTCTTTTCTATTTGTTGAATTAGATTGTTTGTTGTAACAAGCGATAGTACCTTTTCAACTCCTGATTTAACTGCTTTAAGCTGAATCGTTAAATCTTTACAGCTTTTTTCCTCTTCCATCATATTCAATATACCTTGAAGCTGTCCTTGAATTCTTTTAATTCGATTCATAATTGTTTTATCACATTTCATACTAATTCTCCTTTATATGTTGCTATACCACCTAAAACATTGATAACTTGATAGCCTTGTTTTTTTAATATCCTTGCAGCATCCAATGATCGACTACCAGTTCTACAAACAATGTAATATTCTTTCCCTTTATCTAAATCATCTATTTTATGCATCTGTATGTATGATAGAGGTATATTGATTGATCCTTTAATATGACCAGATTCATATTCTTCTTTTTCTCTTACATCAATAATTGAAACTGCCTTTTTTCTCATTTCATATTCTAATTCCAAGGTCATGACTGTTTTCATAAATATACCTCATTAAAAGATTTTCTATTATATTTTATACCCCTACATGTATTTTATGCAATAAAAACGCATATTTATACATATATCGCCTTCATTTTCATGAATATTTGGAGGATTCATTTGTCAAGGCGTGTCAAATGACCTTTTATACCGGTCATGGTATAATGATTAAAAAGGGGGAAATCATGATTAAAGAAGCCTTTAATATGCAAAAAGAAAAGAAATACATCATACAAGGCACTATATTCCTTTTCTTATTTTTACTCATTTATTTTATTGTTGATTATTTAAATATGACTTATATGGAAATGCGCATAAACTTTGGTACTTATTTAGTTGTAATCAATATTACGCTAAATATCATTATGGCTCTACTATCGACACTTATGATGAACTTAAGTACTGCACTTGTTGTTATTAAGGGTAAGGATAATCCCGCAAGTAATTTAGGGTTTCTATCAATTTTATTCGGTATTTTAACGTATGGGTGCACAAGCTGTGTCATTACATTTTTCGCAACCATCGGTATTAGTTTATCTGTGATTGCGTTACCACTTGCCGGCTTACCATATAAGTTTATATCACTCGTTTTAATTATTTTTGGACTGTTTTTCATCTTACAGTCTCTAAAAAAACCATATTGTAAGTTAACAAAAGCAAAATCAAACGAATATACAATTCGATTAAAATAACTTATTCACTAGGATAATCACAATATATTTCTGTTTGCATATATTGATAAGGTAATTTTTTCAAATCCAGTTCTTTTTTATCATCAACATATGAAAACACCCAAGCAAGATTATCAACGTTTTTTAATGAACGAAGCACTTCCTCGTGATTACTATAATTCATTTTATGCTCGGCATACTTTCTTAAGTAGTCGAGCATTTTTTCTTCACCCTTAATTGTTACTTCTACAGCTTGTCGATATTTTTGATAAGCTTTGTAGGCATCACCGGTTAAGTAATCAAACATACTCATCATATAAAGCAAATCGACACCGAAGACGCTTCGCTTTAGTTGACTCATACGAATTAATGAGAGCTTTTCATTAATTTGGGGATTTATATTTGGATTTTCATTTTTAATCAAGCCATATAAATACTCTTTTAGTAGCGTGTAATAAAACATATTGTTCCTTAATGGATGTTTTATTAATAACTCTTGGCACTTATTAAAAAGGAAGTTTTCTGACTTTTCATGGTTTTTTAGTGAAAAACCAATGTATTGAGAAATTTGAACATATTGAAACAATTCATCCTCTTGCATTTTCTTATATGCAACAAAATCACCATAAATATTATCCGTGTGTAATTTTGATGAAAGAATATAGACATAACTTAATAGGGCCGAAAAGATTGTAACTATAAATAGTGACCCGATCCAAAACACTTTTTCACTATATATAAGAACAAGTAAGAATATAACAATAATCATTAACATCGAAATAATTGTCGATAGAGGACCAATAATTAGTGATTTTGCAAACGTTTGAATTTCTTTTTGATAGGTTTCTTCACTATCGATAATATTTAAATCGGGGACAACAAAACCACCAAGAAGTTTAAATAAACGATAGTTAAAACCCAAACGCCAATGATTGTTTTTCTTATACAAAACAAATGCTGTTATATGAATTGCCCGATTTTTTGTTCCATGAAACATAAAACCAAAAAAATGTCCAAATTCATGTAAACTAAGCGTCAAGTAAAAAGAAAAGATGAACAAGAGTGGATACGACCAAAAAGGTATTTGTTTTAAACCTAAACTTATTTTTTCACTAAAACCTAGGTATCTAAAGTTTGCTGCAAGAAACCCAAATACAAGGCCAAAGATAATATAAGTTAGCCACTTTTTCTTCATTTTCTATCTTCTCCTTTTTTTGTAACTTTTTTTATTTTTATGTATTGACAACTCATAAAATATTTGTTATCATAATAGGGCATGAGCAAAACAACTCGTGGGCGTCGTATAATGGTTATTACAAGGCCTTGCCAAGGCTTAAATGGCGGTTCGATCCCGCTCGCCCGCTCCAAATGAAATCAAAAAGTCTTTCGAGACTTTTTTTATTTGTTTACCTCATATGGATAGTTGCGATGGAATTCAATCTTTGCATCTAACATATATTCTAAATCATATAATATTTTGTAAAGCAAGGCTCTTGTCTCAAACTCATTGCGTGTTTTAGGCAAGGGTTTATTTTTATAAAACTCAAATAAATCATGAAGTTTTTCCTTTAGCGATGTTGCTTGATCATTTGTACCTATATTTTTGCTTAGTTCTAAAATAAAATTTTGAATGTATTCACCAAAAGGATGCATCTGTTCAATTTCAACTAGTGCTTCAAAAATATGATGCAAATAACTTAATTGTTTTTTACGCATGTATAAATAGTTAATATATCGATGATCATTTTTAAATAAGATATCTTTATCTAATAATTCAATTGTTGATATTTTTCTGTTGAGTTCCATCATAATTTCATGATAATGCAGTCTAAATTCGCTTGCATCTTTTGGGTCATGCATGAACTGATATAGCATATAAATATATTGTGAAACCATTTCATCAACAGAATCTAAATATTTTTTTAAGTTTTTAAGTTCGACACTTGGATAAAACGCATTGAAAATAAACGATAATCCAAAACCAATAAACATCAAATAAAGTGCATTCAATAAAATTTCTAGATCAAATGTGCCTTTTAACAATAAATGTGTTACTAAAACAGTACTTGGTGCTATACCAACACTAATTTTAAGTTTAAAAGATAGATAACTAAAAACAAGTAAAAACACACCATATACAGCAAGATTATAGCCGAACACATAGAACAAAAGACTTGCAAGAGCAAGTCCTAGTAAGCCATCTAAAAATCGGTCAACACCTGATTTAATGGAATCTTTTTTACTAAATTGTACGGTTAAAATACCAAGTACACCTGCAGTAAGATAATATTGTAAACCTAAAAAATAAGCAAGTAGGGATGCAATAATAGCAACCAAACTTAATTTAATTGCTAAATGTACATATCTCATTATTTTGAACCCTTTCTACTCTTTTTTAATATCTCATAATGGGCTTTTACATATGTATGATCAAAAGGGAATAGTTTTGTTTCTATTTTATAGATTAATTCTTTTAACTGCTCTTCTACGATAGATTTTATATCTTTTGAGTAATGCATCTTCTCTGAATGATATTGATATTCGTTTTGATCTAAAATTTGGTAGGATCCATCTGGATATACTTTTACATCTAAGTCGTAATCGATATATTTTATACCTTCTTCATCAACAACAAATGGACTTGAAAGATTACAATAATAAAAAATGCCATCTTTTTTCATCATAGCGATGACGTTAAACCATTGTTCCTTGAAAAAATAACATACGGCTGGCTCTTTTGTCATCCAAATGCGACCATCACCTTCTAGTACTTGTGTTTGTAAATGTCCAGTTATTAAAATATCTTGACTTTCTTCCAATATAACAGTTTTCCTCCAAGCACGATGCAACATGCCGTTGTGTTTATAACTTTGTATACTTAATTCTTTTGCTATTTTCGTAAAACAC
>DUPY01000012.1 GCA_012838065.1 Acholeplasma sp.
GCACCTATCAAAAAGATGGTGTATGTACACCACCTAATGGATAGGTAGTATCTTTACACCATCTATTTTAAATACCTTAAAAAATATAGCAGAAGTTCTTTTCTGCTTTTTTGTTAAAAAGGAGTATTTTATGAAGACAGTTGTATGTTTACTAAGAGGTGTCAATGTTGGTGGAAATAACAAGATTGATATGAAAACACTGAAAAACAAACTAGAAGATAAAGGCCTTGTTAACGTAAAAACATATATTAATTCAGGAAATATTATTTTTGATTCGAATTCAATCGAACTTGAACAAATGATTCACGATACGATTATGGAGGTATTTCACTTGGATATTAATGTCCTTATCCTAGATAAGGAGACATTCATAAGTATCGCAAGTAAAATACCTCTACATTATGAAAATAATCAGTTATTAAAAGCCGACTGCATGTTTTATTTAAAAGGTGTTACAAAACAAATGGTAGATGAAATGAAAAATTCAATTAGAGTTGATGAGTCTATCACTTTGGAACATGCATTTATCACACTTGTCTCTAAGCCAAACTACAACAAAAGCAAACTCAATAAAATCATTGGTCTACCCATTTATAAATATTTAACGATACGTAATATCAATACCGTGATAAAACTTAAAAATTTATTGCTTGAAAGATAAAAAAAAGCCCTAATGGGCTTTTATGACATTATGGTGCCCTCTAACAGAATTGAACTGTTATTTCAGCCTTACCATGGCTGCGTTCTACCACTAAACTAAGAGGGCATCTATTTCCTTTACCATTATAGCAAATCTTTTATTAATTTCAAACATTATCTGCAATATGTTAAAATATAAGTATTAAATACGAAAAGGGATGTAGACAAAGATGAAAATATCAAAAACGAAGTTTTTTAATTACATGCGATGTGATCGATATCCGGCATTATATGAGTTAACATACAAGGGTAAAGACGCCCTTATTTCGTTTTCAGAAAATCTTGATGATTTGTTTACAGAAGAACTCGAAGATAGAAAGCGTGATTTGCTGGAAAATTTACAAGAAAGTATTGGGTTCGAAGAGTCCGATTTTCTAGATGAAGATTTCGATCCATTACATGTTGAAGATAAGCTTTTAGAGTTAATGATGGCACAATACACAAAGATTGAAGAGTTAACTGCTGAAAAAGCTTTAAATGTCTTCGGTGGTAAAATTATTTATAGTGCTGATACATATCAACAAAAGTATTTTGAAACAGAAATTAATGGCTATAAATTTTTCGCCTTCCTTGACGCTTTTCATGAAAACGATGACCAAATTAGTATTATCGAAACAAAAGCTAGTACATCCAATAAATTTTTAAAAATCGGAAATAGCGTTGGTGGTGTGTTTGATAGTATATTTGCTGAGTTTGATAATGGCGTTTTACGGTTAAAAGAAGAGATTGGTGCAGATATTACACCAAAGTATCATCAACAACGAAAAAAACTCTTAGATAAATATGGCCCAGCTGGAAAATATGTTTACGATTTAGCCTATCAACGATACATGGTTGAGTCAACACTTAAAACACATAAACCAGTTAAATATTATTTAAGTGTATTAAATCGTGATTATGTTTATGATGGTACAGTTGATAAAGAGGGTAAAGCGTATTATAATGCGGATGATGTTATGGTACTCGTTGATTTAACTGAAGTTACTAGAGAACTTCAACTTGATATTGAACAAGATTTAAAAATTATTACAGAACGACTAGATACCATGCAAGCCCAACCTGTTCCTCTAGGCGTATATTGCCAAAAGGGGAAAGGTCATCGTGAATGTCCTTTTATTGACATTTGTCTAAAAGATAAGGGTGCTCCTACTAAAAATTCTATTTTTGCATATCGTGATGGTCATCATGGTTTTAAAGAAAACCGAGGTGACAAGAAAAATGAAGTAACATACACTTTATTTGAACTTGTTAATAAGGGGATAACCAAAGCGCTCGATATTCCAAGAGATTGGTTAAGCGAAAAACAAAAAATACAGTACGATACGTTTTATAATAAAAAACCACATGCCGAAATTGAAATGATTCGCCAGGGGTTAAAAAGTTTAAAATATCCATTGTATCATCTAGACTTTGAATCGTTTGCCTCACCTCTTCCAAGATATAAAGGAGAAAAACCATATCAACAATCCCTTTTTCAATTTTCATTACATATTGAGTATGAAAACAAAATGCCGGATATTAATAAAGATCATATTGAGTTTTTAGCACAGGATCACACAGATCAAAGGGAAGCACTCGTTAAAAAACTCATCGAGTCCATTCCAATGGATGATGGCATGGTCGTAGTTTATAATAAAGGGTTTGAATCGGCTCGTTTAAAAGAACTTATTCTATTGTTCCCTCAATATGCAAAAGAACTTGAAAGTATACGTACTCGAATTTTTGATTTGTTATACTTAGTAAGAGGAAACAACGACTTTTATCAATCGCTAGGATTTTCAAAAAAAGATTCTGGGACACTTGTGTACTATGATGAAAAATTCCAAAGATCATACTCAATTAAAAAAGTAATTCCAGTTTTTGCACCATCAATTAACTACGAATCACTCGAAGAAGTTCAAAATGGTATGCAAGCTCAGGCTGCATACTATAAATTTCCGTATTTAACGAAGGAAGAATTCAAACGAACATATACCAACATGCTCAAATACTGTCAACAAGACACATGGGCTATGGTAAAAATATTGGAAGGGTTAAGAGAACTTGTAAATTCACAAACTTAACTATGAAATGCGTTTACAAGAAAGGTAACACGATGTCATATAAAGTATTAATATTTGATTTAGACGGGACGCTACTTGATACAACACCCGATATTTTGAATGCTGTAAATACAACATTTGATAAATATAAAGAAAAACAAGTGACAATTAAAGATATAAAAAGATGTATTGGAAATGGTGCGAAAAACTTAATTTCTTGTTTATTAGAACGCAAAGATGTCGATACGATTGTAAGTGATTATGTACAATATTATGACCTTCATGCGCAAATTGAAACAAAACCTTATCCAAGCATATTAGAACTTTTAAACAATTTAAAGGATTATTCGAAAGTTTTATATTCGAATAAAGACCAAAGCACAGTGGAAACACTTGCAGATTATCATTTTAAGGACACCTTTAAATATATCGCTGGAACGCTTAAGGACTATCCAATAAAACCAGATCCAAAACGAATGAATGAACTCATAAATAAACACAATTTAAATAAAGATGAAATATTATTTATTGGAGATAGTGAGGTTGACTACTTAACAAGTCAAAATATTGGCGTAGATTGTTGTTTAGTAACATGGGGTTTTAGAGACAAGGATGTACTCATGCGCGAACCTGCAAAGTATATGATTGATCATCCCATGGAATTGCTTCACATTCTCAACAATAAGCGATAGGCATTTTACCCTCATTTAATATCTAAACGTGATAGTATAGATATATCAAGGAGGACATTTTATGAGTATTTTTCATAACCAAGAAGTAATGTATATCAAAGATGTAACGTTAAGAGTTAAAGACTTAAAACGTTCGTTAGATTTTTATGAAAACGTCATTGGACTAAATGTTTTATTAAAAAATGGTTCAACAGCGACACTAGGTGTTGATGGTCCACTTGTTACAATTGTAGAAGATAAAAATATAAAACCAAAATCTCCTCATGCAGGATTATATCACTTTGCTATCTTACTTCCCACACGAAAAGATTTAGCTGATTTTTTAATGCGGATTGTTAAATATCAATACCAAATTACAGGGGGGTCTGACCATGGTGTTAGTGAAGCCATATATTTAGATGATCCAGATGGAAATGGCATTGAAATCTATCACGACCGCGATAAATCACAATGGCCAACAACAAAAGAAGGCGGTATTGATATGTTTACTGAAGGTCTAGACTATGATAACTTACTTCAGGAACGCAGTCCTGAACTTATTTCAAAAATGCCAAAAGGTACACTTATGGGCCATGTGCATTTCCATGTTCGTAGTATTGATGAAGCACGACATTTTTTTACGGAATTAATCGGTTTTGATGTTATTTTACAATATGGTCCAAGCGCATTATTTATTAGTGATGCTGGTTATCACCATCATGTTGGATTAAACGTGTGGCTGGGTTCACATGTAACAAATAATGTTGATGGACCCGGTTTGATTAGATATCGTTTAAATGCGACAAACGAACAAATCAAACACATTAAACAACAACTTGTACAGTCGAATTATCCATTTTCAGAAACATCAAATGGACTTGATGTTGTCGATATAAACGGTGTATTAATTAACATTAAACATTAAATTGTATTAAATCAACAAAAAAACACAAAAAAATAAATGAAACGATAACACCTCCTATAAAGTGTATGATAGAATTAAATCACTTGTATAGAAGGTTTTTTATGTGTGGAATTGATGACATTAATAATAAGTTAAATAGCATTTCACCGATTAAGAAAAACTTATTTAAAATGACGGATAAAGAGCGTAAACAAATGGGTATTAAGAGCCTGCCATCAAGTCTTTATGAAGCTATTCAAAACTTTAAAAATAGTGAACTAATGAAACAAACTTTAGGCGAAGATTTATTTGAAAAAATTATCGAAGCAAAAGAAAAAGAATGGGATAAATATAAAGTTACTGTATCACAATGGGAACTAGATAACTACTTAATTAAATACTAAAAAAAATAATAAGTCATTCAGTTTTGTGCAAACAATTGAATGACTTATTTTATAATTATGGCAAAAAGTAAAAAGATTTATAGGTCAACCAAAAAACTTTTTGTAAAATAGGCCATATTTGTGAAAAAAAAGTAATCTTATGGTATGATTACTTATATTAATGCAAAGGTGACTTTATGTATATAGAACTAGGTAATCAGTATTATTTTATTTACATTTTAATAACCATTTTCATTCTTTTAGGGCTTTACTTTATTTTAAGAAATAAGAGTGCAAAAATTCAAAAGCGTGTCCTAATTTCAATTTTAGTTGCAGCATTTGTTGTTCATTTCTTAAAGTATTTCATATATCCATATACAACAATTGAACCTGTAGCAAGAATTCGAAAAGTATCGTTTGAAAACATTAGTGCAACCCATACATTGTTGTTTCCGTTTGTTTTTTTATCAAACAAACGTGTTTTGAAAGACTATATGGTTTTAGGTGGTATCGTTAGTGGGTTAGTCCCTATTCTTTATCCACTTGACGCGATGGCTGCAACCTTTGATGGTAATTATTTTCCTATAAAAGAAGCATTCAGCCTTGAAGTTATTCGGTTTTATTTTGCACATATAGCATTTTTGATTATTGGTGTTCTAACACCACTACTTGGTATACATCGTGTCAACATTGAAACAGCATATCGTACATTATTTGTACTATTAGGTGTATTTCTTGTACTATTTATTAATGAAGTTATATTAACAGTTTTTGGTTTAGTACCAAAAGAAGATTTATTTAATCAAGACGGAAGAAACCCATCGTTTATTTTTGGAATACGTACTGATGTGTTAGGCGACCTTGGATTTTTACATCGGTTCGCTCCAAAATTTATGTATATGCAAGACGGTGAATATAAATATTGGCCAGTGTTATGGTTAGTTGGCCCTGTGTTTTTTATCGGTGGTTTTATCGTTTTCATACTATGTTTAATTATTGATTATAGAAAGACCATCGATCTATTTAAACATAAAGTACTACGGATGAAAGTTAAAAGCGAAGAAGCAGATACAATAAACCTCACATAGAGGTTTATTTTTTAGAAGAAAAAGTCTTAAGAAAGAAGGAAAAGCATGCTAACATTAAAAAATATTAAAAAATCCTATATTGTTGGAGAAATCGTTACTGATGCATTAAGAGGCGTTTCAACATCTTTTAGGGAAAAAGAATTTGTAGCTATTTTAGGTAAAAGTGGCTCAGGTAAAACGACCGCACTAAACATCATCGGAGGTCTTGACCGTTATGATTCAGGAGATCTAATAATTAAAGGTCGACATACAAAGGACTTTTTAGATAAAGATTGGGATGCATATCGTAATAATTCAATTGGGTTTGTCTTTCAAAGTTACAATTTAATTAATCATTTAACAATTGTAGACAATGTTGAAATTGGAATGACACTAAGTGGTGTTGATGCAAAAGAAAAACGCCGCCGAACACTTGAAGTACTAACACGTGTTGGTCTAAAAGATCATTTACATAAAAAGCCAAATCAATTGTCTGGTGGTCAACAACAAAGGGTTGCAATCGCGCGTGCTTTAGCAAATGACCCAGAAATCTTATTATGTGATGAGCCAACCGGGGCACTCGACACAGAAACAAGTCGTCAAATTATGGATTTAATTAAAGAAATCGCATCTGACAGACTCGTTATTATGGTGACACATAACCCTGAACTTGCACACACGTACGCAAACCGTATTTTAGAGTTTGAAGATGGTTTAATAGTCTCAGATTCAAATCCATATGATGTTAAAGATGTAAGACAAGATTTTAACTTGAAACATACAAAAATGAAATTTATGACAGCATTAAAAATTTCATTTAATAACATTAAGACAAAATTAGGTCGAACAACATTAACGTCACTAGCATCAAGCATTGGTATTATTGGTATTGCAATCATTTTAAGTTTATCCACAGGATTTAAAGCGAAAATTGATGAATACCAAACCGAAGCACTTGCCGAGTTTCCAATTATAATTAGTAACCAAACAGTCGTTTTTGACGAAGGAAACTTTGGTAATACAGAAGGTATTTATCCAAATACAGATTTTGTTATACCATATAACCCACTTGAAGAAATGGGTGTTCATCAAAACAAATTAACGGATGAGTTTTTAGATTATATTGAAAATATTGATAAAGCATATGCTAACGCAATTGGTTATACATATACTTTTAATATGAATTTATTAAGACAAACAACGGATGGCTATCATGAAGTTAAATTTACTGGTGGTCCTTCTGCTGGATTTGGTGCTTCAGGCTTAAATAGTATTCCTGTGCCGTTAGATGGGACATCAAATCCAATTTTAAGTAAAAATTATGATATTTTAGCAGGCTCTTTACCAAAAGAAGATACGGACATTGTTATTCTAGTTGATAGTAAAAACAGAGTAGACCAACAACTATTATTAAATCTGGGCTTTAAATTTACGGATAAATTAAGTTTTAATGATATTGTTGATACGAAAATCAAATGGATTCCAAACAATGTATATTATCAAAAACATAGTACAATATCTTATAGTCCTAACCTTGATAAAGAAGCGGTATTTAATAGTGAACATAATATCGAACTAAACATTTCAGGAATTATTCGATTGAAAGAATCAAGTAGCATTTCCTTATTTAGTCAAGGTGTTATTTATAGCGACGCCATTGTTCGTACAATGATTGAAAATAGTTTAACTTCGGATATTGTAATTGATCAGTTGAATACGGATGTTAACGTTTTAACAGGCAGTCCATTTGTTAATAGCGCAGCTAAAGAAGCGATGCTAATGACCATTGGTGGATCTAAAAAACCAACGGCTTTAACCGTTTTCCCCCTAGATTTTACAACAAAGGAAAATATCATTACATACATTGATACCTATAATGATACGAAAACGGATAAAGCAGATAAAATCGTATACACCGACTTAGCCGAAACAATTTCCTCATTAACAGGAAGTATTATGGATGGTATTACCATTGTATTAGTCGCGTTCGCATCAATTTCATTAGTTGTAAGTTTAATTATGATTGGCATTATTACTTATACATCTGTATTGGAAAGAACAAAAGAAATTGGTATTTTAAAAGCACTTGGTGCAAGAAAAAAAGATATTACACGCGTATTCGATGCCGAAACCTTCATACTAGGTGTGTTTTCAGGTGTCTTAGGTATTGCAATCGCATACTTATTAACGATACCTATCAACATCATTTTATATAATTTAACCGACTTAAACGGTGTTGCAAGTCTAAAAATCATTCATGCAATTATACTTGTTGCATTATCAACAGGATTAACGGTTTTAGGTGGACATATTCCGGCTAAAATGGCTGCTAAAAAGGATGCAGTAACCGCCTTAAGAAGTGAATAAAACATTTTAAAATAGACACGAAATATTTAGGGATATTATTCAATATATCCCTAAATAATGTGAATAATTGTTCATGTGAATGTTTGGAAATAAAAACGTTTTCTTATTATAAAACATAGTATTTGTGATAGAATGTTAAATGAAAGATTATGGTTTTTTTATATTAATTGGAGGCATTTAAATGGAGAGAAAGACTAAAATTGTATGTACGATTGGACCAGCATCAGAGTCAGAACAAATGATTGGTCAATTAATTGATGCAGGGATGAATGTTGCTCGATTAAACTTTTCTCATGCGGATCATGAGGAACATAGACAAAGAATAAATGTTATTAGAAAAGTTGCTGCTGAAAAGCAACGTTACATTGGTATTTTAATTGATACAAAAGGCCCTGAAATTCGAACTGGCGCTTTTGAAAACAATGCTGTTGCTTTTAAAAAAGGCGATGTTGTTGAAGTTGTAAAAGAAAAGATTATTGGCAATCACGAAAGATTTCATATTGACTGCAATGAATTATATGATGATATACAAGTTGGTCAATATATTTTAATTGATGATGGTAAAGTCCGTTTAAATGTCATTGAAAAAACTAAAGAAAGTTTTAAATGTGTTGTATACAACTCAGGTATTTTAAAAACACGTAAAGGCGTTAACGTTCCAAACGTTAAATTATCAATGCCATTTATTTCTGAAAAAGACCGTCAAGACATTATCTTTGCTGCTGAAGTTGGTGCAGATATGCTTGCATTATCTTTTGTACGCAGAAAAGAAGATGTTCAAGAAGTGCGTGATTTGTTAAAATCAGTAAATGCACCATTCATTGAACTAATTGCTAAAATCGAAAACCAAGAAGGAATGGATAACTTAGATGGAATTTTAGATGTAGCAGACGGTGTGATGGTTGCTCGCGGAGATTTAGGTGTTGAAGTTTCAACACAATATGTACCACTATATCAAAAGAAAATGATTGCAAAAGCTAATGAAAAAGGCAAACCGGTTATTACTGCAACACACATGCTTGAATCCATGATGAGTTCACCAAGACCTACTCGTGCTGAAGCAAGTGACGTAGCAAACGCTATTTTAGATGGTTCAGATGCGATTATGTTATCGGGTGAAACTGCAGCTGGTGAATATCCTGTTGAATCTGTGGCAATGATGGATACAATTGCGAAAGCAATTGAACCAACGATGCCATATGATGACATTTTAAGAAAAAGCATTTTAACAGGTCAACAAACAGTATCTGATACGATTGGTATCGCTGTAAGCCAAGCAGCATTATCACTTCCAAAAGTGAAAGTAATTGTTGCATTTACAGAAACAGGTGGTACAGCACGTAGACTATGTAAATTTAGACCAAGTGTACCGATTTTAGCAGTTTCTGAATTAAGAGCAACATGTGAGAAATTGACATACTATCGTGGTGTATTCGCATACTATCATCCAAAAGTAGAATATTCTAAGTATGATGATGTAGCCGTAGATGTAGCTAAGAAATTTGGATACAAATCAGGCGATACAATTGTTATTACATCAGGATATCTACAAAAACACGGATCAACAAATACAATACGTATCATTGATATACCTTAATAGAATTTAAGTGAAAAGGCGTTTTGATTCAACGTCTTTTTTTTATTTTTTATTTACTCTTGTGTTATGATATTTATGTACGCGAGACTAAACAATATCAATTTGAAGAGGTACACATATGAAAAAAGATTTAATTATTACAATCTTCGGTTCTACAGGAGACTTAACTAGTCGTAAGTTATTACCGGCAATTACAAAATTATACACCGAAAAACAAATAAGCGAAAACGTACTTGTTTTAGCGCTTGGAAGAAGAGATTATGATACAAAATCATACTTAGAGTTCGTAAGCCAAAGCAAAAGTAATAAAGTCGTTAATTTTGACGTATTACATAAAATCGTTAAGTATCATAAAATGGAAATTACACAGCCAGATGGTTACGAATCATTAAAAGAACTCATTAACGAACATAGTCATGAGCATACGAAAAGTTTTTTTTACTTAGCAGTTGGACCAGAAATGTTTGCAGATATATCTATGCACATTAACACATTTAACTTAGTAACAAAGGGTGATACAACAAAAGCTATTGTCTTTGAAAAACCATTTGGTCATGATTTAGATAGTGCAAAAGCAATCAATCAAACATTATGGAAATACTTTGATGAATCGCAAATATATCGTATTGATCACTATTTAGGTAAAGAAATGATTCAAAACATTATGACGGTACGATTTGCAAACCGTATTTTTGAAGAAGCATGGCACAATCGCTCTATCAAAAGTGTGACGATTGTAGCAAAAGAAGACCAAGGTATTTTAGGTCGTGCAGGATATTACGATCAATCAGGTGCACTTAAAGACATGGTTCAAAGTCATTTACTTCAAATTTTATCGTTACTTGCCATGGAAGTGCCCGTTAGCTACAATTCACACGATGTTAAAAACGAAAAAGTTGAAGTTATGAATAACTTAACATTTGATAAGCATGCAACAATTTTTGGTCAATATAAAGGCTACCTAACTGAACCAAATATCAAACCTAATTCGAAGACAGATACATTCGTCTTTATTAAGGCGTTTGTAAATACACCACGCTTTAAAGGGGTACCATTTTATCTGATGACAGGTAAGAAACTTGATGAGAAGGTATCGTATATTGAAATTGAATTTGAAGCAACAAATGAACAAAAGAAATGGAATTTACCGCTATCTAAGAATAAGCTTATTATTAAGTTTGCACCTTATGAGTCTGTTGAATTAGTTCTTAATTCAAAAACACCAGGACTAAGAGAAAATGTGCAACCAATTACACTTGAACTCAACCAAGACGACATTGACTATGGTAATCGTTCTGAAGCGTATGAAAAACTTATTTTAGACATTACAAATGGCCACAAAACGTTATTTACTCGCTGGGATGAAATTGAATCCTCATGGCATTTTATCGACAAAATTAAAGCAAGACCGCATGAACTAGTCATCTATGAGAATTATGAACAATTAAAAAAACTAATGAAAGATAAAGCTGATGTTGTCATCTAAGATGACACAGCTTTTTTATTTTTTTATGAACAAATATGGTTTTTGTGATAGAATAAAAGCAACGTCACGTATTTATCATATACCAACTCCATAGACTAATTTTGTTGACAATAGTTGATATTGTGATAAAATACTACTATGATTATTTGATATTCAAAATATCTAAAAAAGTAGAGAGAAGAGTAAGATTATGGACATAAAAGATATCGAGAAAATTATTAAAACATTTGAAGCTTCTGAGCTTCAAACATTGGAAATTGAATTAAATGGTGCAAAAATCAAATTATCAAAAAGAAAAGATGCCGATGTTATTTTAGCTGACGAATCTGAAAAACCGAAACAGCAAAATGAATTCGTTAAAATAGATACTAATAAAAATGAACCAAATGTTGATTTAGTTGAAGTTAAGTCACCTTTAGTAGGTACTTTCTACGCTGCTTCATCACCAAAGGATGATCCTTTTGTGAAAGTGGGCGACACCGTCAAAGCTGGACAACCACTTTGCATTATCGAAGCGATGAAAATCATGAATGAAATTCAGGCGCCAGTTTCAGGTGTCATTGAAGAAATTAAAGCACATGATAATAAAACGATTGGATATGACGACGTTTTATTTTTAATACGTGAGACTCATGCAAAATAAAATTTTAATCGCAAACCGCGGAGAGATTGCTGTCCGCATTATTCGCGCATGTAAAGAGTTAAATATTCCAACTGTTGCTGTATACTCAACAGCGGATAAAGATTCGCTACATGTGATGCTTGCAGATGAAGCAGTATGCATTGGTTCAGAAAAAAGTAAAGATAGCTATTTGAATATAAATCGTATTTTAAGCGCAGCTATATCGACGGGATGTAATGCAATACATCCGGGATATGGTTTTTTAAGCGAAAATGCCACATTTATTGAAATGGTTGAACAAATCCAAATGCGGTTTATTGGACCTAGTTCAAAAGTTGTTTCAGCGATGGGTGACAAAGCGAACGCTAGAGAACTTGCTAAAAAGTTAAACATCCCAGTACCTGAAGGTAGTGAGGGAGAAATTTTTAGTACAACTGAAGGTTTAAAAGTTGCTAAAAAGATTGGTTATCCGGTAATGATTAAAGCATCAAGTGGCGGTGGTGGACGCGGCATTAGTATTGTTTCATCAGATGAAGAGTTCGTACAAGTTTATGAACGTTTAGCATTAGAAGCTGAAGTAAGTTTTGGTAATCGTGCGCTTTATATTGAGAAATTTATTGAATCACCTAGACATGTCGAAGTACAAATTATTGGTGATACTAAAGGAAACGTCGTTCATTTATATGAACGTGATTGTTCACTTCAAAGACGCAATCAAAAAATGATTGAAGAAGCACCATCAACAATTCTAAATGATATATTAAGAAGAAAATTATTAAACGCTGCAGTTAAAATCGGTAAACACTTAAACTATGTGGGTGCTGGAACTGTAGAATTTTTAGTTGATAAAAAAGGAAATTTCTACTTTATTGAAATGAATACAAGAATTCAAGTTGAACACGGTATTACGGAAGCTATTACAAACATTGACTTGGTTCGTGAACAAATTCGAGTGGCATATGGTCATGAATTATCATTCAAACAAAGAGATGTGAAAATTAATGGCCATTCCATTGAATGTCGCATCAACGCGGAGGATCCAATTCGCGGTTTTTTACCGTCTCCAGGACGTATTAATAACATTATTTTCCCTGGTGGTATGGGGATAAGACTTGACACACACATATACACAGGATACAAAGTACCCCCGTATTATGATTCTATGTTAGGAAAACTTATCGTTCATGCGAAAACAAGAAAAGAAGCAATTCGCAAAATGCGTGTTGCACTTGAACAGTTTATGATTGATGGGATTAAAACAAATATCGAGTATCAGTATTTAATTACGCATAATCCAGAATTTATTAAAGGTCAATACGATACAGGTTTTATCGAACGCTTCCACTTGACTGTTGAAGAGGGGTTGAAGAATCTTGAATAACTTTCTTACTGAACGTAAACGTAGATTAGAAGCATTTAATAAAATAATATTAAAAAGGGATACGCGATATAAACCGATTGATATACCTAAAGGGTTGTTCCACCAATGTGAAAAATGCGGAACTGCAAATTATACAAAAACGTTGGAAGAATCTTTTTATGTTTGCCCTTCTTGTGGCAATCACTTTAGAATTGATGCGAGAAAGCGCATTAAATATACGGTTGATGAAAATTCATTTGTTGAATTTAATCAAGAAATAATTTCAAATGACCCACTTTCGATGCCTGGCTATATTAAAAAATTAGAAGCCACACGTAAAATGACGAATGAAAACGAAGCATTTGTCTCTGGACACGCTTTAATTATGGGACTCAAAGTTGCGATAGGTGTTTTAGATTCAACCTTTATGATGGGAAGTATGGGCGCTGCAACTGGTGAAAAAATAACAAGACTTATTGAGTATGCAACAAAACATCAATTACCTCTAGTCATTTTTTCGGCATCAGGTGGTGCTAGAATGCAAGAAGGCTTACATTCACTCATGCAAATGGCTAAAACGTCGATGGCTATCGAAAAACATGGAAATAATGGGTTGTTTTATTTAAGTATTATGACACATCCGACAACCGGAGGTGTTACAGCAAGTTTTGCATCACTTGGAGATATTATTATTGCTGAAAAATCAGCTTTAATTGGATTTGCAGGTGCTCGTGTTATTGAACAAACAATTAAGCAAAACCTACCAATTGGTTTTCAAACAGAAATTTTTCAACTTGAACATGGTCAAGTTGATATGATTGTAGAACGTCAACATTTACGTAAAACAATTTATGATTTATTGTTGATGCATCAAAAGAGGTAGTTTATGGAACAAAATACAACATGGCAAATTGTTGCAAAAGCAAGAGATCCTAAAAGACCAACAAGCCAAACATTAATTAAATATATTTTTAAAAACTTTTATGAACTCCATGGCGATAGAAGTTTCGCAGATGATAAGTCAATTATCGGTGGTATAGCTATTTATGAAGGTATACCTGTTACAGTTATTGGAATTGAAAAAGGTATGTCAACCGAAGAACGTATTCGCCGTAATTTCGGTATGCCGCATCCTGAAGGTTATAGAAAAGTTCAAAGGCTTATGAAGCAAGCAGAAAAATTTAATCGACCTGTAATTACAATTATCGATACTCCAGGTGCTTATCCAGGTATAGGCGCTGAAGAACGTGGTCAAGGTCAAGCAATTGCAGAATCCCTTAAATTAATGGCTGGGTTAAAAGTACCAATTATTGCATGTATTTTAGGTGAAGGCGGAAGCGGTGGTGCACTTGCACTTGGTATTGGTGATCAAATTGCAATGTTTGAAAATAGTATTTATTCGATTTTATCACCAGAAGGTTTCGCATCAATCTTATATAAGGACTCATCGCGTGCTATTGAAGCAGCTGAGATTATGAAATTAACTTCTAAGGATTTATTTAATGACGGATTTATTGATGAAATTTTACTTGAAGGTCCAGGATTGGAAGTTAATGAGACAATTGGTTTTAACAACTATAAAAAGTTTTTATCAAAAGCACTAAAAAATTTAGACAAACGAAGTATCGATAAGATACTCCAAAAGCGATATGAAAAATTTAGAAAAATGGGTTCATATCAAATTCTAGAAGAAAAAGAGGGAAATTAAAATGAGAAACATTACAGAATTATTAAACATCAAGTACCCAATACTTCAAGGAGGTATGGCTAATGTTGCTGATGCAACACTAGCTTCAGCAGTGTCAAATGCCGGTGGATTAGGTCTAATTGCTTGCAGTGCACACGATGCAGAATGGGTAAGAACTGAAATTAGAAAAGCACGCACATTAACAGACAAACCATTCGGTGTGAACGTGATGATGATGAGTCCACATGTTAAAGATATTATGGAAGTTTTAGTTCAAGAAAAAGTTGCTGTAGTTACAACAGGCGCAGGAAATCCAGCACCCTACATTCCATCACTAAAAGAAGTAGGTACAATTGTTATTCCAGTTATTCCGTCAGTCGCATTAGCAATCCGAATGGAACGTGCAGGTGC
>DUPY01000013.1 GCA_012838065.1 Acholeplasma sp.
GTCCATTCTTAACTTGACATTTATAATATTACCTTGATGATCTATTGGAGTTACTTGATAAACTAATCAATCATGAGGTTGAAATAATTGAGAGTTCCTCGAAACAAGGAAACAACGAACAATCCTATTATGCCCGATGGAAGAAAGCAGAAATCATTACAAGAAAATCATTAATCAAATAGAATGCATATCCAAAAGATTTTACATTACTTCAGACATTATAAATAAGCTGGTAAAATCACAAATGTGTAATTTCAGATCTTGCAGACCCATGCAGAATATAGTTATAATATTGCCCATGAGATGGATTTGCCACAAGTGATTTTAACCATGATCCTGCAACATCACGAACGACTCGATGGTTTAGGATATTCGAATCGCCTTAAAGGTGAAAAGATTATTCTTGAAAGCCGTATCTTGGCTGTAGCAGATGTTGTGGAAGCAAGGACTTCTCATCGTCCATATCGTCCTGCACTAGGAATAGATGCAGCACTTCATGAAATCAAGGCCGGTAGAGGTGTGAAATATGATGCGAGAGTTGTCGATACATGTATAGCACTATTCCGAAAGGAAGACTTTTCGTTTATCTATGATATCTACTTTATGGTAGAATTGTTTGTTGTTATTTTTCTTATGAGAGTTTTCTTGTTCAAATATCATAGGAGAGTAAACATCTGGAACAATACGAGTTTCCATACTGCCATCATAGTTTTTCAAGATTGTACTTTTTGGTTTCGGGGGAAAAATAACCCCAAATTAGTTTGCATTACAGGATGAGATGTGTTATAATGATAGTAAACTTGAACGGAGGAAAAGAAAAAATGTTTAAAAAAGTATCTATTGTTTTTTTATCTGTATTAGCAACTATCTTTCTAACAGCTTGTGGTAGTAGTAGTAAATACAAGGAAGAAGCTGGGACGTACGAATTGACATCTATTTCTGGTGATGTTACGATGAGTGACTTTAAGGAATATAAGATTGTTTTAAAAGCCGATGGCAAGTTTGAAATTAATGCATCTTATACGACTACAACTCAAGCGTACAATGCTAAAGGAACTTTTGATATTAAAGATGGCAAAATTAATCTTTATACAAAAAATGGTGATCAAACAATTACGGAAACCTATGATTTCGATGGCGAAACTATCAAGATGAATGCATCTGCTGGTGGTATTTCATTTAATGCAGTATTTACAAAAGTTAAGGACTCGAAGTAAATAAATCAATTTTGCAAAATATTTTTCATAGATTAGGGGTAACATTTTAAGCGAAGTGCCCTGCGGTTTTTTGAAAATAGAATTATAGATTTTACAGAAGAAACGATTAGCGATTATATAATAAGAATTTTTACTAAAAATAATTAATCACAAGGTATGATTCAAAATAAGTAAGAAAAATTTTTTTGAGAGCGATTATCAAGGGTGCGTGATTTCTGTTAGGGGGTCGTTATTGTATCAAAATAGGTAATCAAAGCCAAAATAAGCTGTTATTAAAAAAAGGGAA
>DUPY01000014.1 GCA_012838065.1 Acholeplasma sp.
CAAGAAACATCAGATTTAATCAACCGTGCTCATGACTTAAAATGTTTTGATGACGCGGTTAGAGAATTGCGTAAGCGTCACATCGAAGTTGTCGTTCATATTATTAACGGTTTGCCACACGAAACAAAAGAAATGATGGTTGAAACGGTAAAACATTTGAATACTTTAGACATTCAAGGTATTAAAATTCACATGCTTCACTTAATGGAGAAAACGAAAATGGGTTATGAGTATAAAAAGAACCCTTGGAAACTTCTAACACTTGAAGAATATGTTGATATTACTGTTGAACAAATCGCATGGCTAAGAAAAGATATTATTATTCACCGTTTAACGGGTGATGCACCAAGTGATATGTTACTTGCACCATTTTGGACAAAAAGAAAATTTGTTGTAACAAATGAAATCGATAAAAAACTTAGAAAGTTAAATCTTTATCAAGGGGATTATTATGAAAAAGAACTTACTTCTAAATAGTGTCCATGACCTTATCAGATGTAACACTTCTTCTGTCGATGTTCTTGTAGACGCAACCCTTGGTAATGGTTATGATACACTATTTTTATCTACAATTGCGAAACACGTCTATGCATTTGATATTCAAGAAAAAGCCATTCAAGCAAGTAAAAAAAGATTAACCGGTATAACAAATGTTTCGTTTATACATGACTCACATGAAAAGATACTCGAATATGTTTCAAATTTTAAAGGTATTGTATTTAACTTAGGTTATTTACCTGGTAGTGATAAATCAATTACAACTTTAGCAGATACAACAATTAAAACACTCGAACAACTACTACCTAAACTTCCCATTGGCGGCTTTGTGTCAATTACAGTCTATATAGGACACGACCAGGGAAAACTTGAAAGTGCGGCGGTAGAGGCATATTTGGAAAATTTAAATTCAAATTATGAAATTTTAAAATCTACTATTTTTAATAAACGAAGCGCTCCTTACCATTTATTCATCAAAAAAAACAACTAATGCCTGCTCAATTGCAGGCTTTTTTACATATGGAAGCGATTCGATATGCAAAATTATACCAATAATAATTTGAACATCATAGCAAATGGTACAATAAAATAAAAAGGACTAAAAATATGATAAATGCACTTAATGGTATGATTAAGCTTGCACAACGTATCGCAAACTATGATGATTGTCTGTGCTTACTTGGTTTAGGTAGTATGAGCGAAACTTTCCGTATGGATGAATTTTCAGACATGGACTTTTTCTTAATTGTCAAAAACGGAACAAAACCATACTTTATGAAAAATCTCGAATGGCTGGCTTTTGATGAAATTGTCTTCAGTTTTCAAAACTCTAATGATGGCTATAAAGCATTATTTAAAGATGGAAATTTCGCTGAATTTGCTATTTTTACTGAAGATGAAATACTTGAAGCAACATTTACATTAGGAAAAGTTTATTATGCAAGACCTGGTTTTGATTTAGATAAAATAATCCCGCGTAAAATACGTGAACGAAAACTAAACATAGAATACAATGTATGTGAAGCTTTAGCAAATATTTACATTGGATTAAATCGCTTAAAGCGTGGTGAAATTGCTTCAGCTACAACCTTTATACAAAGTTACGCATTTAATTTGATTATTGATTTGTTCGGTGTTGTCTTTACACCAACGAATCAAAATACAGATTATTTTGTCGCAGAAAGACGAATTGAAGAACGCTACAAGGAACATAAAAACTTTATTTCGAACATGCGAAAAGGCTATGAGTTCAATAAAGAATCTGCAGAAATAATGTTAAACTTTTTAATCCAATATTTTGAGCCAAACATCTACATGGTGAATAAAATCAAAAGATTATTACAAGCGTAGAAAAAATG
>DUPY01000015.1 GCA_012838065.1 Acholeplasma sp.
ATTTGTTTATTTGGTTGCTTTTTGATTTAAAGTATGATAAATTAGAAAATGCAAGTTAGGAGTGAGACAATGGCTGAATGCTATGTAACAGGTAAAAAAACGCTATCCGGAAACAAACGGAGTCATGCGCTAAACGCAACGCGTCGAGTTTGGAAAAGTAATCTTCAAACCATCCGTATCAAATTAGAGGATGGCACTGTGAAAAAAGTTAAAGTTTCTGCTCGTGCACTTAAAAAACACAATTTAGAACGCGTTTAATAAAAAAAGGCAATGCCTTTTTTTTATTTTTTAGATTCAAATATTAATACTTTTCCTTTATGAACTTCGATGATACTTTGTCCCTTTGTTTCATTACTTATACCTATGGTATCGTAAATATTCATCTTATACTTGTTGAGTTCATATTTAAAATTTTTCAAAGTGATGATGGCATCTTCATATGCAAATATTGAGATATAATGATCACTTTTTATTTTATAAATTCCCTTGTGAAGCGTATAAATCGTTGTATATGCGTTTTTTATAGTTAAGCTAGGAAATTTGTCGAACAATCGCGTATGCGCGTAAAAATGCTCGATTCTTCTTCCTCCTAGACCACCAATCATTAAAACATCGTTTGTTCGTTCATACGCTTGTTTTAAAGCAATATAACTATCCGTCTCATCTTTTTCTTCGTTAAGTTTGTAGGTGTTGACTTGACTTAAATCTAGAGACTTATCAATCGAGTCTAAGTCACCTACTAGCAAATCAACGTGTATATTTAGTTTTTCTAAATCATTATACGCCTGATCAACGGCAATAATATAGTCATCTTTTTTAAACTGAAATTGCTTTAAATCGATATCGATCGGGTAAACGAAAACAAGCGCTCTCATTTTTTTAAATCTTTAATTGTTTTTTCACGATTTTCTTGATTGAAAATGTAAGAACCAATAACGGCAATATCAACACCAGCATCTCTAACTTGGTCGATATTTGAACCATTAACACCACCATCAATTTCAATTAAAAAATTAAAATTCATTTGTTTACGTAGTTCTTTTAATTTGCGAACTTTGTCTAAACTTGATGGCATAAATGCCTGACCACCAAATCCAGGTTCAACACTCATAACTAAAACTAGGTCAACTAAATATAAGTATTCTTTTATCGCTTCTATTTCTGTATCTGGTTTTAACGTAATGCCTGCTTTAATACCAAGTTCTTTAATTAAATGTAATGCTTGATGTGCATCGTTTGATTCAATATGAACGGTAATATATTCCGGGTTTGCTTTAGAAAAATCTTTTATCCATTCAACAGGGTTTGTTACCATTAAGTGAATGTCTAATGGTAGTTTTGTTGCTTTTTTGATACATTTACTAACGTGTGATCCAAAAGATATATTTGGGACAAAGTGTCCATCCATAATATCTAGGTGTAATAAATCTGCACTTTTAATGCTTGCTAATTCATTTTCTAAGTTGGCAAAATCTGCTGTTAGAACTGACGGCGCAATTTTCATAAGTTCCTCCTAATAAATCTTTTTTCTATTCGCAATTTCATTATAAAACGAAACATAGTTTTCATGTCGACTTTTCATCATTTCATCATCCTTAATTGCTTCTAAAACACCACAACCAAGTTCATTGATATGCTTACAGTCTCTAAACTTACACTCTATTTCTTGGAATTCTATAAAATAGTCTTTTAATTCACTTTCTCTAATTGTATTAAAATCAATTTTAGAAAAACCTGGTGTGTCACAAATATAACCTTCGTTAAATGGGTAAAGTTCTGAATGCCTTGTTGTATGTTTGCCTCGATTTAGAGCATCAGATATTTCTTGAGTTTTCAAGTTTAATTCCGGCATTAAAGCGTTTAAAAGTGTTGATTTTCCTACACCAGTCTGTCCAGCTAAAACCGAGGTTTTGTCTTTAAAAATATGGGTTAAAACATCAAACCCTATACGCTGTTTACTATTAATATAGTAAACATCATAGCCGATATTTTCATAATATTTTAGTTTATTTTGTAAGTCCTTTAAAAATTCTTCGCTTACTAAATCAATTTTTGATACGACTAAAACCGGCTTTAAATTTTCTTGACCCAAGATAACTAAAAATTTATCCAACAATGTAAAACTAAAATCTGGCCGTATTACTGAAAACAACAATAAGACTTGATCAACATTTGCTACATCTGGTCTTTTTAAATCATTAATTCTTGGTAAAACTTCTGTAATAAAATATTGGTCTTCCTGTTTTTCAAAATAGACAAAATCACCAACTTTTGGACTAATTTGAATTGTTTTTTGCTCTTTTTTCGTGCGTTCTCCAATGTTTTTGTTGAATGTATCGTCTTTATCAACACGAACAAAGCGCAATTTTCCTCGCGCTTTAGCCTCGATTATTATTCCTGATTCAATGTCTTTAAGTTGATACTGTCCAGCAATTAAACGAGTAATAAATCCTTTTTTCAATGATTCTCTCCTATAAATGTTGGCTTCTTAATTGTCCACAAGCCGCGTTGATATCATGACCTTGTTCTTTTCTCAAAGTAACTTGAATTTTATTTTTCTTTAAATGATCGTAAAACTGCATTTGACTTTCAATTGTTGAGCGTTTATAATCAACCTCTAATACAGAATTGTATGGAATTAAGTTTACATAAACATTCATTCCACGTAACAACACAGCTAGTCTTTGTGCATGTTCTAGTGTATCGTTAACATTATCAATTAAAATATATTCAATCGTTACACGACGTTTCGTTTCAGCTAAGTAATATTTAATAGCTTCAACAACCTCTTCAACATGAAAGCGGTCGTTGATCTTCATTAAACGACTTCTTGTGTCATTGTCTGGAGCATGTAAACTAATTGCCAAGTTCACTTGGAGCCCCATATGTGCAAATTCTTTAATTTTTGGAACTAAACCACTTGTTGAAACTGTGATGTGTCTTGCACCAATAGCTAAACCTTTTGGATGATTAACTGTTTGTAAGAATTGCATTAAATTTTTATAGTTATCAAACGGTTCACCAATACCCATTACGACGATGTAGTTAATACGTTCGCCTAATAGTTTTTCTGTTTGAACAATTTGAGCGATAATTTCACCTGCTGTTAAGTCGCGCTTTTTCTTTAAAATACCTGACGCACAAAAAGAACAGCCAATATTACATCCCACTTGAGTAGTAACACATACAGAGTTACCATAGTGGTGTTTCATTAATACCGTTTCGATTAAATGTCCATCATGCAACCCATATAAACATTTTAATGTGCCATCTTGACTTTGGTGTTTCACAACTAAATCAAGAGCTTTAAATGAAAAGGCATTTTCAAGTAATTCAATGAGATCACTAGGTAAGTTACTCATATCTTGGAAACTATCAACCTTCTTTTTATAGACAAATTGCCATACTTGTTCTGCACGGAATGGTTTTTGGTTGTTATCAACCATAAATTTTTTTAAGTCATCATAACTTATATCATAAATTAACATATCTTTTAACCTCATCCATCATTATACATGAACTTTCATAAACATGCATTAAAAAACCTGAAAAAATCAGGTTTTATTGTCTAATGATTGCTTTGAATTCAAATTGTAGTCGTTTCGTTACTTTTAATATCAACTTATCTACTTCATCACTTTCAAGTGTTTTTGTATCATCATTGAATACTAGACGATACGCAAGCGATTTTTTACCTTGTTCAACATTTTCACCTTGATATTGATCAAATAAGCTTAGAGAAACAAGTTGTTTTCTTACAGTTTGGATAATGATTTTCTCAATTTTGGAAGCTTTAATACCTTGGTCTACAACAAACGCAATGTCGCGTTCAATCGAAGGATATTTGCTTATAGGTTTATAAGAAATCTCGTTTTGACAAAGTAAATCTAAGTTGAGTTCAAGTACGTATGTTGAATCAATATCAAATTTCTTAGCAAGCTTTGGATGTACTTTACCAAGATATCCGATTGGTTTATTTTGAACGACAATGTTTGCTTGTAAGTATGGGTGTAAGAAACCGTAAGTATTTGCAGCCTCAAATTGGTATTCAACATTTAAATGCGTAAATAAGGCTTCAACTAATCCTTTAAGGACAAAGTAATCGCCATGAATGTTTATACCTTGCCACTTGTTTTCTAGGTATTTATTTGATAATGCAATTGCTAAACGATTTTCTTCTCTATCTTTTGAAAACACATGTCCTATTTCAAATAAGAACAAATCTTCTTGCATACGATTCTGATTGTAGTTTACGGTTGAAAGTAAGCCTTTAATTAAACTTTGGCGCAAAACTTTTCGATCTTGGCTTAAAGGATTTAGTAGCGATACAGCTTCGCCAATTGTTACGTATTGGTCGATATCATCTTCACTTACTAAACTATAATTAATAACTTCATTTAATCCCTGGTTTGCAAGGAAATGTCTAATTTTACGAATCGTTTTTTGTTTATCTGTAAGTTTGCCTATGTGTTTGTGTAACAATGTTTGATTCTCTATTAAATCAAGACCGCAGTAACGTGCAACTTCTTCTAAGACATCAGCATCAATTGTAATATCGTTTCTATAACTTGGAATTGTAAGTTCATAGAAATTATCTTGTTCTTTGACTTCATAATTGTAAGCTTTAAAAATACTTAATAGTTTTTCCTTTCCAATTGAAAAACCTAAACGATTTTCAATCATATCTTTCTTTATTGTTACAACAACTGGATGATATGGATTGTTAAGGTTTGATACAATGTTTGAAACACGTGCGTTAGCTAGTTCAACAAGTAATTTTGTAGCAAGCTTCATACCTTCGATAGGCATTGTAGGATCAATGCCTCGCTCAAAGCGTAAAGATGAATCACTTCTTAAATCAAGTGTTTTTGATGTGTTTTTTATACTTTCAGGGTTAAATGCTGCTGCCTCTAATAAAACTTTAGTTGTTTTATCTGTAATCATTGTATTTTCTAAGCCCATAACACCTGCAATTGCAACTTCTTTTTTTGCATCACAAATAAATAATGTGTTTGCTGGAACTTCGCGTTCAATGCCATCTAGTGTAACAACATTAGTTGGCATGTTTTTTGTTCGCACACGAATTTCATTGCCTTCTAATAATTCATGATCAAACGCATGAAGCGGTGTGCCATAAAGCATTAAAACGTAATTCGTAATATCAACAACGTTGTTAATTGGTTCAATATCGGATTGAATTAATGCATTTTTTAACCACAGTGGTGATTCTTTTATTTCTACGTTTTCAAAATATCTTGCATGATATTGAAGTCCTAAGTCAGACTCAATTGATACTTTGTATGGGTTTTTTAATGTCTCATCAAAATTATATGCTGGTAACGTAACACGTTTTCCTGTCATGGTCGCAAGGTCTTTTGCAAATCCATAATGACTTAAAAGATCTGATCGATTAGGAGTAATGCCTAACATCATCTTATATCCATGAATTTGTAGTTGTTTTAGTGGATCGCTTCCAACTTCTACGGGTTCTTTAAAGAAGAAAATACCTTCTTGATACTCTTTTTCGATATGTTTTTTCGGAATCCCGAGTTCTGATAATGAACAAATCATACCAAACGACTCAATACCACGAATTTTTGTTGGTTTAATTTCAAAATCTTCGCCTAATACCGCACCTATTTTAGCAACAATAACATATTGTCCTTTTGCAACATTTGGTGCGCCACATACAATTTGTAAAACCTCGTCTTTAACATCGACAGTCGTTACATGTAGATGGTCTGAGTTTGGATGTGCTTCACATGTTAACACATGTCCAACCGTTAAATTGGTTGCTTTAATAGCCATATCAAATTCATCGACTTCGATAATATGGCGATTGGTTAATTCTAATATATTGTTTGGTGACTCAATAAGTCTATCTAACATTGATTGAATAATTTTCATATTTATTTACCTCTAAATTGCTTTAAAAATCGAATATCGTTTGTGTAGAAGTTTCTAATATCTTCAACATGATATTTTAGGATTGCGATACGTTCAACGCCAATACCAAAGGCAAAGCCTTGGAATTTATCTGGATCATAGCCACCCATTTTTAAAACATCTGGGTGTACTAACCCTGCACCTAATACTTCAATATATGTTTTCGTGCCATCTGCTTTTGTCCAAACAACATCCACTTCAACACTTGGTTCAGTAAATGGAAAGTATGAAGGTCTTAATCGAATTTCACGTTCATTTCCAAATAAATGTCGAACCATTTTTAACAATGTATCTTTTAAATGGCCGAATGTAATGTGTTCATCAATAACTAAACCTTCAATTTGCATAAACTGATGACTATGTGTTAAGTCATCGTTATCACGACGATATACTTTACCTGGACAAATGATTGCTAGAGGTTTTCCTTTATGTGCTAACATTGCGCGTGCTTGAACTGGACTTGTATGCGTTCTAAGTAATGTTTCTTCATCAACGAAGAATGAATCTTGCATGGCACGTGCTGGATGGTTTTTACCAATGTTCATCATTTCAAAATTGTATAAATCTTTTTCTAATTCGGGGCCATCTGCAACTTCATAACCTAAGCCTAAAAACAAATCCTCAACATCTTCGATAACTTGGTTTAATGGATGAATAGAACCTGTTGGTAATTTTAAACCAGGTAATGTTGGGTCAATTTTTTCACTTTCAAGTAGTTTTAAAAGTTCTTGGTCTTCAACTTTAGTTTTGGCATCTTTTAAGGTGTTTTCAATCGTTGCCTTAATTACGTTGATTTTTTGACCAATTACTGGCTTTTCTTCAGGTGTTAAATTTCTTAAACCTGCCATCACTTCAGTTAAAACACCTTTCTTACCTAAATACGCAAGTCTAATTTCTTCAAGTGATTTTAATGTATGATCATTTTGATTAATCTTTTCTAATGCTTCTCTTAATATCTCGTTTAATCTTTGTTCCATAGATATACTCCTTCTTGTTATTAAAAAAAATAGCCCCTAGACAAAATGTCTAAGGGCGAATGAATCCGCGGTACCACCTTAGTTCTAGAATATTTTTCTAGCACTTTATGTTCTAAACCAACTATTTAAAGCTGAATTCAGTATACGTAACATTATATAACTTTCACCATTGTTATACTCTCTTATAAATGTTAGGTGTATACCTACTTGGTCTTTAAATCAATCTCTTCTACTTGCTAGTATAGCAAATAATCGAATCATGTAAACATAAATCCATACGATTGTAATCATTAATCCTAAAGATACTTGCCATTCCATACGTTTATCAGCACCAGCTGATACGATAAACTCAGCACGGTCAAAGTCTAATGTTAACATGAGTGCTCCGTAAATAATTAAAAATATTGTAATTCCGATGACAAGTCCGTCTGGAACTGCTGTGAATAAGTTTATGCCCATTAATGATAATAATGAGTTAAATACAACAACTAATAACATCGTAATTAAACTTGCAAACATTACTTTTCTAAAGCGATTTGTTACTTGAATCACGCGAGTCGCGTAGAGTAATAACATAACACCGAATAAAATAATCGTTGCACCGATAGCTGAAATACCAATTCCTGGATATACACTATCGAGTAGGGTTGTTAATGTTCCTAGTAACACACCTTCACACGCTGCATATAGTAGTGCAAATGGTGCAGATAATCGAACACTCATAATTCCAATGAGTGAACTAATAAATCCTACGATTACTGAAACAGGTAAGATAATCACTAATGCTTCTGGATTTGTTAATAATAAATTAAATGCGAAGAAACCTGATAAAACTGCTACTAAAAACATTAATCCTGTTTTTATTGTTATGCCACCAAAGGTTGCACCAGCGGTGTCCGTATATACATTGTCTCGTTCAATTCGACTGAAAACTGGATTTGAACTTTTCATAAAACATCACTCCTCGTTGACTTTATTATAATCGCTTTATATTTAAAGTGCAAATAAACCATTATCTATCACATTATTTTCTTCAATTAAATCACCAAACGCCCCATATTTTTCCAATTTTTCGAAGACTGTTTTATTAATCTTTGTTCGATTTCTAATATCTTTCTTCGAAGTAAATGGCTTGATGTTGCGCTGTTCAATAATATCTAATGCAACTTGTGTGCCTAATCCTGCAATAACATTAAACGGTACTCTAAGTCCATCTGGTTCAATAATAAATGTTGTCGCATCCGACTTCATAATATCAACCGGTAAGAACTTAATACCTCGTTTATACATTTCATAGGCAATTCCTAATACGACAATTAAACTGTCATCCTTTGCAGTTCTATTGTTCATGTTTGCTAATTCAAAAAGTTTATTTCTTATTTTATTTGCACCTAATATCATACTTTCATAGTCAAATTGATCTGCTCTTTTCGAGAAGTATCCACTATAAAAGACTTTGGGTTTGTAAACTTTAAACCATGCAATACGCATTGCCATAATGACATAGGCAATCGCATGGGCTTTCGGGAACATATACTTAATTTGACTTGCAGACCAAATATACCATTCTTTAACACCGGAATTACGCATTTCTGATTCGTATTCTAACCATTTTTTTGGATCTTTGCTTGGTTTACCTTTACGAACGAACTCCATGATTTCAAATGCTTTAAAAGGTGACATGCCTTCATTTGCTAATTGTACCATAATATCGTCACGACAACCAATAATATCCGCAAAATCAACTTTACCAAATTCGGTTCTTCCAAGAACCAAATCTTGAGCGTTTTTAAGCCAAACATCTGTACCATGTGAAAGACCTGAAATTTTAACTAAACCGGCAAATGTTGATGGTTTTGTGTCTTTTAACATTTGGCGAGTAAATGGTGTACCAAACTCTGGAATACCAAAAGAAGCTATACCTTCTAAGACATCATCTTCCTCACCTTTAATACCAATGATTTCTGTACCTGTAAATAATTTATACACATTAGGGTCATCAAGTGGTATGTCTTGAGCTCGATGAAAATCAAATTCATCTGGATGCTCATGTACATAGTCCATTAAATACTTAATCATCGTTGGGTCATCATGACCTAGAATATCTAATTTAAGTAAGTTTGATTCAAACGCATGATAATCGAAATGTGTTGTTTTCCATGGACTCTTTACATCATCCGCTGGGTACTGGATTGGCGTAACATCATAAATCTCGTTTGTCTTAGGTACAACAACAATACCACCTGGATGTTGACCTGTTGAACGTCTTACACCTTGAATATGATGAGCTAGTCGCTCAATTTGTGCACTTCTAGCCTCGATATTATTTTCTTCTAAATACCCTTTAACGAAACCATAGGCGTTACGTTCAGCTACTGTTGAAATGGTACCGGCTCTAAAAGAATAATCTTCACCTAAGAGTGTACGTACATATTCATGAGCAATTGCTTGATAATCTCCTGAGAAGTTTAAATCAATATCTGGAACTTTGTCTCCATCAAAACCTAGGAAAGTTTCAAACGGAATATCGTGCCCATCTTTAACTAATTTTTGTCCACAAATTGGACATGCAGCATGTGGCAAGTCAAAACCAGATTGAACATCATCAAAATGTGATTGTAACGCTTTTTCAGCTTCTGTTATACCGTATTCGAGAATTTCTTCAGGCGTTAGCTTAAAGACTGTTAAATCACCGCTAGGGCATCGATAATGTGGTCTTAGCGGGTTAACTTCAGTAATTTCCATTAATGTCGCAACCAACGATGAGCCAACCGAACCACGTGAACCTACTAAATAACCATCATCAAGTGATTTTTTAACTAAGATATGAGATATATAGTAAATCGGTCCAAACTTGTTTCCAATAATACTTTTTAGTTCTTTTTCAATTCTTGATTCAATGATTGGGTGAATGTTCTCACCATAGAGTGATTTTGCTTTACTATAAACAAGTCGTTTTACTTCCTCAGAAATACTTTCAATTCCTAAAGCTTCTTTAAATGCGTCATCTTTGAAACTGTAAAGTTCATCAGGAAACGCTTTGACTGGTTCTATTAAATTATTTAATTTATGCGTATTATCCACAACAATTTCTTTGGCTAAATCTTCACCTAAAAAGGCAAAAGATTTCAACATTTCATCCGTTGTTAAGAAGTGAACTTCAGGCATGATATCATATTTATTTAAGTCATGTAGCCCCCCACCAACTTGTGGTACACGAATGTAAATATCGCGATACATCGCATCTGATTTATCTAAGTAATGTACATCACCGCTTGCGATAACAATTTTGTTAAATTCCTTAGATGTTCGTATGATCTTTGAAATAATACCTTCGATAATTGCTTGACTATTTTCGCCAAGTTCACTCATTAAATGTTTGTAGGCTTGCGGTGGTTGAACTTCAATATAATCGTAAAATTGAATCGCTTTTCTTAAAGCATCGTCCCCTTGATTTAAGGCTGCTTCAAAAACTTCACCGCGATAGCATCCACTGGATATAAGTAAGTTTTCACGGAATTTTTCTAACGTTGATTTTAGTGTCCGTGGCCCTTGGTGGAAATGATCCGTGAGTGCCTTACTCATCACTTTGAACAACGATTTATAGCCTGCTTGGTTTTTCACTAAGACATTAACGTGTCTTGGCATGATATGTTTATAGGCTTCATGCACATCTATAGCGTTGTTAATGTCTTGATATGTTTTAATTTGCATTTTCGATAAGTCTTGTAACATCAAAATAAAACTTTGGGCAGTTGCAAGCGCATCTGAATCCGCACGGTGATGTTGGTCGAGTTCAACCTTAAAGTACTTAGCAATCGCTTTTAAGTTAAATCGCTTTAACCCCTCTTTTTTACCGGTTTCTTCATCAACTTTTTCACTATAGAAGTAGCGCGCAAGACTTAATGTGTCAATTACATATTCTTCGTTAAATTCTAAGTTAAGCTTTCTTGCATTTTCGCGAATATGACCAACATCAAACAATGCGTTATGTGCAACTAAAACCGCACCTTTAGCAAACTCTAAAAACTTAGGTAATACTTTATCAATTGTCTCAGCGTTTTGAACCATTTCATCGGTAATCTCGGTTAAATTTTGTGTAAATGAAGAAAGTTTTTCTTCGGGATTTACAAAACTTTGGAAACGATCAATTACTTGACCTTGATAGACTTTTACTGCTCCAATTTCAATAATCTTATCTCGGGTTACTGATAAACCTGTTGTCTCAATATCGAAAACAACATATGTTGCATCACGCAACTCAAAGTTGTTATTCGATTTAGTTGTAATTAAAAAGTTTTCTTCGTCAACATAATCTAATTCAACGCCATAGATAACTTTAATTGGTTTTCCTTTTGATGCTTTTGCAATATCTGGATAGGCATATAAGCCATTATGATCCGTAATTGCGATTGCTGGATGTCCCCATTTTACTGCGCGATCTATATAATCTTTCGCATCTGTTACGGCGTCCATTGTTGACATTTTCGTATGAACATGAAACTCAATACGCTTTTCTTTAGCTTTATCTAAACGTTCTGTTTTTTCTTCTTGTTCAGTAAAGTAAATAGCGCTCGCCATAATAATAACTTCCCGTTGGAATGTATCAAATTGCGCTTCACCTTCAACTTCAATTGTCATGCCTTCTTTTAATCCTTCAGCAATATCAAAGTCTCTTTGTGATTTTAAAAATCGTTTAACGACAATTGCATCTTCACTATCTGCAAGTGTTAAAGTCAAAAGTGTATGACGTGTAAGTTTACGAATTTCTAATTTAAAAACTTCACCTTTGATAATGAAGCGTGTATCTCCTTTTTCATTTTTGTACTTATCAAGATGATACGTGTCGATAGGTATTTCTTTAATTGGAACCAAAGTTGCTTTTGATTTTCGAGTAAAAACTTGTTTTACTTTCGATTGCTCTGTTTGTTTTTGATCAAACGCCTCTGTTTTTTCTATATAAGCGATTTGTTCTTGAACACTCTTTTCCAGTTTGCTAGATGCAGTTTCAAGTGTTTCGTCAATAACCATTTTTACAACAACATCAATACCTACATTTTTAAATGCTTCAACAATACCCTCTAAATATGGCTCAATATATGTGCTTTCTTTGTCAATCCAAACTAGAAACTTTCCATCATAAGTTGTTTTAAAGTTTTTTAACACAGCATAACTTGGTTTGTCATTCATTTGTACTTGTAAAATCGTTTCATAAAAGTCTAGTGCATACTTTTCAAATTGATCAATATTTGCAAATTCGATAACGACTTCGACCTTTTTTACGACTTTTGGAACTTTAAAGTAGCGTTCAATGTTGTTAATAAATGAGAACAATAAATCTGGTTCAATAATATTATTTAGGACAACATGAAATAACCAGCGTTGGCTAGTCACACTTACTTTCACTTGCTTTAAAACTGCACTTTTTAAGATGTCTGATTCAAATTTGTTTTGTTCTAAAAACAATTGAAACTTGTCATTTTTCATGTTTATAATTTCCTCTCTACAATCTTTATACTCTTATATGCAGTGATGTGATAAATAAAAGCTAAGAGTATCCCAAGGTATGCAAATAATTCAATGTTTAATAAAATGCCAATAAGTGTCATCAACGTATAGATGCTCATTAAATTTACCGATACCATAAAGCGAATTTTATATGGCATTGGTATTGGTATAAAGTATTTTGAAAAAAACGCAAAAATAAGTGCAATAATTAAAAATTGAATTAAATGTGCCGTATATATCGATACATAAAATGTTAATCTAAATATTGGATTTTCAGTAACATATCGATTAATATAGCCACCTAATCGCAAGAGATCACTTTCATTTGTAAAGCTAAATGATTCTATCCCTAAGTCCAGATAGCTAATCCGATCAATTCGAACAGAGGAAACATAAAAATCAAGGGATTCCTCATTAAAATGAAAAACATACCCCATAAACAGTTCATTGTAGTTTTCCTTAAAAACAAAATAATACGTGTCAACTTGATAAATATGGCTATAATCTTGATAGTCAAGTTTACCTTCTTCTATATAAATAGGCATATGATCTTTTAAGATCATTTGTTCAAATTCATAGCCATCAATAAACAAAAGGCTCGGGTTTACTGAACCAAGCAAAATAGTTGGCAACAATAAAAAAAGTACCATCAATAACATGTATTGGATGACTTTTTTAAATGGTGCCTGCATATAAACGAAGACTAGTTTTGGTTTTGTAATTAATACTCTAAACTTTTTTAGCATATTTTCCACCTTGTGTGTGATATTATATCATAAGTAAGTAAATATGTTAAAATAATGGTGGTGATAATATGCAATTAATGAATCATGAAAAACATTACAATACTGTTCATAATTATTATATGAAAAAATACAACCAGAAAGTATTTAAAATTTCTCTAAATGGTGGTTTTACATGTCCAAATATTGATGGAACCGTTGCTAGAGGTGGATGTACTTTTTGTTCATATATGGGTAGTGGAGACTTTGCCGGTAACAAGCGTGAACCACTTAGACAACAATTTGATACAATCAAAAGCCGAATGCATAAAAAATGGGAAAAAGGGCTTTATATCGCCTATTTCCAAGCCAATACAAATACACATGCTCCGGTAGAACGTTTAAAAGAACTTTATGAAGAAGCCATAACACTTGATCCAAATATTGTTCTACTTTCAATTGGGACCAGACCCGATAGTTTACCTATAGATGTCTTAGATTATTTAGCTGATCTTAATCAACGAATGCCTGTTCAAGTTGAGCTAGGTCTTCAAACTATTCACCA
>DUPY01000067.1 GCA_012838065.1 Acholeplasma sp.
ATCATTCGGATCAGTTACAGTAATTTTAATTTTATATGTTTTTGTCTCAGGACCATCAGTTACCTCAATAGTTATAATGTCACCAGTTGTATAAAATGATTTAGTCCCATTTATTTGGACATCCGCACCAGCTTTTTTAGGTGATGCAGTAATTGTTATTCCATTTTCAATTTTGCTATCAGCATATGAAACTATTACATCGTGTATAAATGGATCTTCTTTAATATCATTTGTTAAATTAAGATAGGTTGTAGACTCGCTTTCTACTTTAAGTGAACTTAAACTTGCATCTGGGCCAGAATCCGGATCACCTATGACAAATGGGGAAAGAATGACATTTGAACCATCGGAATTATACACAAATGATTGTGCCCCAAAATCATCATATCTTAAAGAAAATGCTTGATTGTCTGGTACATTTGTTTCATTTAATTCAAACATTACATCAGCAATCTTATAACCTTCCCCAGGAATACTAAAATCACCAGCAATGGACCTTATAATATTAAATATTAATCCCGGATTATTGTAGCTACTTGAAGCTTGGGCATTCCAAATTTCCTGTTCCGTAAAAGGGGGCACCGGTAATTTTTCTTTAGTTAATGTAATTGTACTAATAGATTTAAATAAATCGTTATCGTCCATTACAAATCCAATCGCACTTATAGGCATACTTGTATTGCCAGTCGGTTTTAGCATAAGTTCTAATGTGATGTAATCTTCATAGACAATGTTTTCTATAAAGTCTTCCCTAGAAATTTCAGTATTGCCATTTAAAGTGAAGTACACTTCTAACGTGTCATCTGGAGAATTAGCGAAAGCCTTACTATCTATTGACAAAAACACTATAGAAATAGTTAAAATTAGTAGTATTATCAGTTTTTTTATTTGCTTAGTTATTTTCATTATCATTACCTCTTAATGTACTTGTTATGTTAGGATCGTGAATTAATTGACTATTATTTAAATGATTCGATAGGTTGTTAAAATCAACTACTGTGATTCTTCCATCACCATTAATATCGCTCGCCAGTACTCTTGATGCGATTAATTGATTGCTATTATTTAAGTGATTGGATAAGTTATTAAAATCAACTACTGTGATTCTACCATCCCCATTCGTATCACCTTTTAATACGATATGTACTCTATCTATAACGTTACCATCATCATCTACAACAAGAATTTGATAACCTGTTGCTACTGTTAAAGTATCATCAAGTAAGTTTTGATTAGTATCAACAAAGATTAAATCATTATTGATAAAGTTTTCTCTAAGATTTTCTAAAGTTTGTCCTAGGAACACGCCTAATAAGTATACTGGGTTGTCATCATTGTATGCTTCGCGTTCTTCTATTGGAATTGTTGTTGCGATATCTGCATAGTACATACCTAACATACTTTCTTCTTTGAGCTGGATAAATCCATCATATTCAAATCGTGCAATCAATGTGATATCACCAATTGTTCCTCTTTGAATAACTTCTACTAATTCACCTGTATCTTCAGTTTGTGTCATCATCATAAACATCACCGTTTGTGGCTGATTATCAACTTTGTACCAACCTAAGAATTTATGATGTTCTTTATATGCACTTTGTAAGATGATTTCATCTTCTACTGTGTAGGTTTGAGGATTGATTGAGAATCCACCATTTAATTCATAGTGAATGTGATATTCTTCTGCAAGCCAAGTTGCTATTAAGACAATGTGCTCTAATTCTCCTGCATCAAACTTATCTCTTAATATAATTGTTTCTCTATCCATGAGTGTTGGATAAGTTGTATCTTCAGTACGCCATCCGATGAAGACATACCCTTTCCTATAATATGCAGATTCAGGAATTGTAAACGCCTCATCAAAGTCAACAATCACTGAATTCATGTTGCCATATACTGGCATGATATCACCATCAAGATAACCACCATCAAAGAATATTTCATAGCTCTTAGCACGTAGGAGTGCATAGGTTGTAACATCTCTAACAATTGGTGATAAGCTTTGGTCCCAGCCAAGGAAGTCATAACCAAATACATTTGGTGATGGTACTCTAGCTTGGCTACCATATTCTGCTTCAACCGTACGGTATATATCATTACCAACAATAAATGTGACAGTGTAAATTCTATATGTTTCTTCATATACTGGATAAACTTTAATATCTGATTTCACATCTGTATCAAAATCAAAATCCCATCTTAAGAAATTATATTGATACATAATTGTAGGTGTTTTAGATGGTATACCTACTGGCGGTGTTGCTTGTGTGCCATAATCAACTAATTGATTTTCAAAGATATTGCCATCACCATCATAGTAAGTCACTGTAAATGTTTTTAATACTTCATTAAAGACTGCATAATATACTTCGTTTTGAATTAACGTTTCTGCTACTGGCTTGTTCCATCCAACAAATACATAGTTAAATGATTCAGTGCCTTCTTTGGTTGGTATACTTGGTGGAATGATTCTATCGCCATATGCACCAATAATATGTTTAATAATTGTGACTTGATCATCTAAGTAGAATGTATAAGTGAATTTACGTAGTGTGCCTACATAAACTGTTCTAACCACTAAATCTTCAGTAATATAACTAAATGATACATCCCAACCACTAAATGCATATTCATGCGTTTGAGTTGATGGTTTATGCGGAATTCTATGAGAAGGTGGTTCTACAGCACCAGTACCGTAAGGTACCATTTGAGGTTCATCAATTGGGTTGCCATACTCATCAACGAAGGTTACTTCGTATAATTGTAAATTATCATAGAATAATGCGTTAATAACTAAGTCCTGATAGACTCTAATAGTTGTTGTTTCCCACATTCTAAATACATAATAAAATTGTACAGTTGGATCTTTAACTGGTGTCCCGTTTGGTCTATCTGGTGTTTGTCCATATGCAACAAGTTGTTCATCAAAGACATTACCATTACCATCTAAGAAAGTGACATTAAAGTGTCTCAAGTGACTTTCATATACTGGATAATATGCTCGGTCTTCATAGACATATGGATCAAAACTTGGATTCCAACTAATAAATTCATAATAGAACTGTTCAGTCATTGGTTTATTTGGTCCTAAAGGCTCAGTAATAAACTGACCGTAGTTTGCCATGATTTCATGATATATTGTGCCATCATGATTATAGAATGTTGCAGTATATATACGATCAACTACTTCATAATATAATCTTATGATGGTATCTTCCTGAATATTATTAAGTGACTTATCCCATCTAGCAATATATTCAAAATACTCAGTAGGTGTTTTAGGTACAACACTCGGCGGTGTTGCATTAAAGCCACGTCGTACTTGTTCTTCTTTTAGGATATTGCCATTTTCATCTTCAAAGATAACGGTATATGTTCTAGCTGTTGTTGTAAAACTTGGCGTAATAATTAAGTCACTTGTAACGTTTGTAAAATCTTCGTTCCATCTACTAAATACATAGGATATTTCATCAGTAGCTGTTTTAGATGGTATACCTGGACTTACTGCATCCAGGCCATAATATACTTCTTGGATATCAAAGACATTGCCATCACCATCTAAGAAAGTAACTATATACTTTGTTTTAAAAGCATCAAATATAGCTGTAATTATAAGATCATTTG
>DUPY01000016.1 GCA_012838065.1 Acholeplasma sp.
AAAATATCTTTATAAGTTACAAAAACAAACAGCATCATTAATAATATAAAAACAACATTATTGATCATATTTTCAATCTTCACTGGAATGCGACGTCTTGTAACCCATTCATAGCCTAAGAATATAATTCTTCCACCGTCAAGTGCCGGAATTGGTAATAGGTTAATAATACCAATATTAACACTTAAGAATCCTGCAAATGCTAATAAGGATAATATACCACCTTTAGAAGCTGATCCTACAAGTGTAAATATACCTACAGGACCTGATAAGTCGCCGATACCAACATTTTCATTAGGATTAATTAATAATCCAACAGTATTAATTGTTGATGAAACATCACTCAACATCTTTTTGAATGGATAGGCTAACGTATATCCTAAGTTAAACGATGTACGATTTCCAATACCCATTTGTAGTGCAATCGGGTCATACCCTAGTTTTGACACTGCATTTTTCGTTAACATTTCAATGGTTTCTGTTTTTTCAACACCATCTCTTATGAAGGATATTGTAACAACATTACCAAGAAACTCTTTGAAGAACACATAGATATCATCCCAATTATTGATGGTTGTATCGTTAATTTTAGTAATTTTGTCTCCTGCTTCTAAAAACCCGTCGGCTTTTCCAGCAGCCATGCCAAGTATAGGTTCGCTTAAATCAACAATGCCATTTTCATTATAGTTTGTAATTCCTAATGTTTGAATAACCAACGCAAGCTTAACTTGATGTATATTTGTATTTCCTGAGTGTTTTAATGTAATCGTTAAACTGTTTGAATTATAAAGTTCGTTACGAATATCTGCCCATTCAGTAATTGGTTTACCATTAATTTCAGTAATTGCATCTCCAGGCTTGATACCCGTTTCATAAATTGGTAAGTTTTCACTTACAGAAGCAACTATGTTTGATGTTGATGGTTTCCCTACAAAGAATCCGACAATAAGAAAGATCAAAAACGCTAAAATAAAGTTCATTGCTGGTCCTGCAAAAATAACTAAAAATCTTTGCCATAATGTTTTTGATTCAAAACTACGTTCTTCAGGTGCAACTTGCATCTTTGATTTTTCGTTCAAATGAATCATCGCTGTGCGCGATACTTCATATCTATGTTGCAAACCATTTGTTTCTATAATAATAAATAAAGGCTTTTGATCTTTGCCATAAATATCAAAATCAACAAGTTGTCCCGTATAATCGGTTTTCACTACAGGACTTAATGCTATTTCTGTTACGACATCATCGACAATATTTAAGCCAATATTTTTACCGATTTGTAGCATACTCGATTGTTGAAGTTCACCTGCCATTGATACATAACCACCAAGTGGAATTGCACGCACAGCATAATTTGTTTCTCCAACACGTTTTTGATAAATAGCCGGTCCCATCCCAATTGAATACTCAAAGCATAAAATTTTTGCTTTCTTTGCAAAATAGAAATGCCCAAGTTCATGTAAACCAATAATTACTGTAAGAATAATAACAAATAATAATATATTAACTAGTAATGTTCCCATATAAACTCCTTAAGAAAATGAAAATGGCACAAGAGGCGCAGATTGACTGACCCATAAAAAGATTGCTGCTAAAAACATTGCAACAAAGAAAATAGAGTCAAAACGATCTAATACGCCACCATGACCTGGAAAAACACTTCCAAAGTCCTTAATGTCGTAAGTTCTCTTTAATTTAGATGCCACTAAATCACCAATTTGTCCGACGATGGATGCAATAAGTGTTACTGGTATTAAAATAAGCGCTTGAATACCTCTAGATTCTTCACCTAAGCTTGAAAAACCATCTAAAATTGTCTGATTATCATTACTGTTTAAAAAATTGCCTAAGAATCCTGTTGACGGGAAGAAAACACCATAAAATAAAGCGAATGATGATGCAATAATTGTAGCAAGCAATGTACCAGCGATTGCACCTTCCCACGATTTTTTAGGACTAATGTTTGGCGCCATACCCTTTGGACCAAAGATTTTTCGTCCAAATTTTATTCCAAAGAAATAAGCACCCGTATCGGTAACTGTTGATATTAATAATAAATAGACAATAAATTTGGTACCTAGTACACGTAAAATCATGACAGATGCAGCACCCAACGCTACATAATTAACTACCGTTAAGACTTTACCAACATCAGCTCCTCCAAAGTTTGGTGAAAATACTAATAAACTAAATGTGACAATTGTTACAATCAATGTAACAATTGTAAGTTGGTTACGAATATCTTCGAGCGGATTTCGCCAAAATTCATTTCCGGGTGATTGAATATCTGAAAATACCCCACCAACACTTAAAAAAGATGCTACTGTCAATAACACAATGACTAAAGCAATACCTTTATCAAATTTTTTCTCTTTTTCATACATTCTAATTAACTCAATAGCCGCAATAATGACAAACAATGTCATAATGACTTGGAATAAGTTGAATAATATTGGAACAGTTGTAATTGGCACGATAAGTAATGCAAAAATCACACCTGTAATAATTCTTTTTTTCATTTTAATCCTCCAAAACGACGGTGACGTTTTTGATATTTCTTGATGATTTTATCTAAATCTTTTGGTTTAAATTCTGGCCAATGTTTTTTAATGAAAAACATTTCCGCATAGGACACTTGCCAAAGTAAGAAATTTGATAAGCGCACTTCTCCACTTGTTCGAATTAAGACGTCTACATCTTGTTTTACGTATAAATGTTTTCTTAAATTCTCTTCTGTATAATCATTTTCTAACTTAGAAAAAGCAGTTAATAATTCATTTTTTGCGCCATAGTCAAAAGCAATTTGCAATGTTAAACCACTATTATCCTTTGTTTTACTTTCTAAAGTGTCGATAACATCTTTAAATTCTTGAGGAATGCGATCACGCCTTCCAACAAATGTAATCTTATAATGTATTTTTTCTAAATTATGCATGTTTTTTAATAAAAATCTTTTAGGTTCTGTCATTAAATAATCGACTTCTTCTTTTGGACGTTTCCAATTTTCCGTAGAAAAAGCATATACTGTTAAGTATTTTACACCCATTTTATGAGCATGAGATGCTATTGTAAATAAATTTCGTGCACCATTATAATGACCAATGTTTCGAGGTAATCCTCTCTTTTTTGCCCATCTACCATTACCATCAAGTATTATGGCAATATGATTAGGCACATTATTTGGATTCATGCTATCACCTTGTATCATTATACAACAATTCATTATTTTTTTATAGTTTTTTATAAATGTGTATTTATATGTAACATTATGTATATCTTTTTCTCTCAATCGTGGGATATTTGTTGGGGCTTTACGGATGGCGAAAAAGAAATCTGGTTTTTCGGTTTTATTGATGGGTTACCAAAGATTGTAAAAATCTTACTATTCTTTGTGTATTTTGTATGGCTTATTTATAGAATTTTTGTAGTTATTGAAAGACCAAGTTTAAGTAGTGTTATTGGTTTAATCTTACACTTCTTCTTAATTGGTTTAATTATCGACTTGATTTCTGTCATCATCAATGACAAACTTGTTTACTTCACATAAGGCAAAGAATCAATCATAAGATAAATAAAGGTGCATATCAAGCGATATGCACCTTTGTTTTATATTTTCATAATTTCTTGAGATTTTATTTTAATTTCTTCATCAATAAGTTTGATGTACTTGTCTGTTAGAGTTTGAACATCCTCTAAGTAGCCTTTTTCATCATCTTCAGTCAATTCAGCTTTTTTAAGTTGATCATTACCATCTCTACGAATGTTACGAACTGCAACTTTTGAACCTTCACCAATTCTTTCAACATCTTTAACTAAACTTCTTCTAGTTTCTTCTGTTAAATGTGGCAAGATTAAACGAATACCGACGCCATCATTTTGTGGATTTAACCCCAAATCTGATGCATAGATTGCTTGCTCAATTGCCTTTAAAGATGATTTATCAAATGGTTTAATATAGAGTTGATTTCCTTCAACAACACTAATTGCTGAAATTTGTTTAAGTGGTGTAGGTACACCATAATACTCAATCATGATGCGGTCAAGTAATGCAGGGTTTGCACGACCTGTTCTTATAGTTGCGAATTCTTTTCTTAAACTCTCAACTGCTTTTCCCATTCTATCTTCAACATCTACTAAAATTAAATCAGCATGTTCATTCATTTTTTTCGTCCTCCCAAGATACAACAGTACCTATATTTTCACGCATTACTGCGCGTTTAATATTGCCTGTTTCGTTCATATTAAATACTACTAACGCAATTTGGTTTTCTTTACAAATTGATGCTGCAGTAGCGTCCATTACTCCAAGTTCATGAGTAATAACTTCTTTTAATGTGAGTTTATCGTAAAGTCTTGCGTCACTATTTAATCTAGGATCTTTATCATAAACTCCGTTTGTGTTATTTTTTGCCATTAAGATAACTTCAGCACCAATTTCAGCTGCGCGTAATGCTGCTGCTGTATCGGTTGAGAAGTATGGTGAACCCGTTCCTCCTGCAAAAATAACTACACGGCCTTTTTCTAAATGTCTTAATGCTCTTCTTCTTACATATGGTTCTGCAACCGCACTGATTGGTATCGATGTCATTACTCTCGATGGAACACCAATTGATTCCAAGGCATCTTGCATTGCCAAACTGTTCATAATCGTACCAAGCATTCCCATATAGTCAGCTTGTGCACGATCCATGCCTAGTTCTTCACCGGTTTTACCACGCCAAAGATTTCCGGCACCAATTACAATACCAATTTGGACACCTAAAGCATAAACATCTTTGATTTCTAAAGCAATACGATGTACGGTTTTTGGGTCAATGCCATATTTGCCATCGCCTCTTAGCGCTTCGCCGCTTAACTTAATAACCAATCTTTGATACATGTGCAAAACCTCCAGTTTATTTAAATTTTATTTTTTAAGTTGTGCTTGTACTTCTGCTGCAAAATCTTCTTGACGTTTTTCAATACCTTCGCCAACTTCTAAGCGAACAAAACTTACAACATTGTTCTTGTTAGTCTTTAAATAATCACTTACTTTTTGATCTGGATCTTTCACAAAACCTTGGTCAACTAAACAAATATCTTGTAAGTATTTATTTAATCTACCTACGACCATTTTATCAACGATATTTGCTGGTTTACCTTCTTGTAAAGCTTGTTGAGTTAAAATGTGTCTTTCGTGTTCTAATGTTTTTTGGTCAACTTGGCTTCTATCTAAATATTTAGGGTTTTGTGCAGCAACATGCATTGCGATATCTTTAGCAACTACATCATCGTCCTTTTCTGTGACGACTAATGTAACAATACGGCCACCTAAGTGTTTGTAAGCACCAAATCCTTGAGCATCCTCTTTAGTGAAGCGTGAAACGCGTCTTAAAGTAATTTTTTCTCCGATTGTTGCTGTTGCATCAGCTAATAATGTTTCAACAGTTTTACCGTCTTTAACTAGTGCTAATGCTTCTTCTGTATTTGTTGCGTCGCTGTTAATTAAAATTTTAGAAATTGTTTCTAATAATTCTAAGAATTGTTCGTTTTTAGAAACGAAGTCTGTCTCTGAGTTTAATTCATATACGAAAGCCGTATTTCCATCAATTACAAAATTACATAGACCTTCTGCTGCAATTCTGTTTGCTTTTTTAGCAGCTTTAGCAATACCTTTTTCTCTTAGAAAGTCGATTGCTTTTTCGATATCTCCATTTGTTTCTTCAAGCGCACGTTTGCAGTCCATCATACCTGCGCCAGTTTTTTCTCTTAATTCTTTAACCATTTGTGCTGTAATCATTATTTTTTCCTCCGAGTTTAATGAATATAAAAGGGATTTGTTTGTCACGCATCCCTTTTATCATCGTCTAATTGATTTATGTTTTTAAGTGATGCTGTTTGAAAGTTTTAATTATGCTTCAACAGCTTCATCTGCTGTTTCTTCAGTTGTATCTTCTTCGAATTTTTCTACAACGCCACCTTGAGCTTCGATAATTGCGTTACCCATTACCCATGTAATTAATTTAACTGCACGGATAGCGTCATCGTTTGCAGGAATAATATAGTCAACATCATCTGGATCACAGTTAGTGTCAACAATACCAAACACTGGAATATTTAACTTTCTAGCTTCTAAAATCGCGTTTCTTTCTTTACGTGGGTCAACGATGAAAATTGCTTCTGGCAATTTCTTCATATCTTTAATACCACCTAAGAATTTTTCTAGGCGCGCTCTTTCATGAAGTAAGTTTAACACTTCTTTTTTAGGTAATTTTTCAAAAATTCCTTCTTCTTCCATCTTGTATAAATCGTGTAATCTCTTAATACGACGACGGATTGTTTTGAAGTTTGTTAATGTTCCACCTAACCATCTTTGGTCTACATAGAAGTGACCAGTACGTAATGCTTCTTCTTTAACAGATTCTTGTGCTTGTTTTTTAGTACCAACAAATAATACTTTTCCACCTTCAGCTACGATATCAAATAAAGCTTTGTATGCTTTTTCGATTTCAACAGCTGTTCTGTTTAAGTCAATGATGTGGATACCTTGACGAGCTGTAAAGATAAATGGTGCCATTTTAGGATTCCAACGTCTAGTTGCGTGTCCGAAATGTACCCCTGATTCTAATAATTGTTTCATTGAAACTACTGCCATAAAATATAATTCCTCCATTTTCGTTTTTTTCCTCTGAAAAGTTATCGCAATCCACCCGTAGGCACTTGAATTTTGAACCACTCTTCATGTGTATTTTATTAGCCTTTATAAATATATCATATTTAGGTGTTGTTTGCAAGGACTTTTTTTAATTAGACGTCACTTGAACCAAATCCACCTAACCTTTTTATACCCAAATCCATTTCATCACTTACTTTTTCATATTTCATGAAAATGCCTTGAGCTATACGTTCACCTTTTTTAATAAACACGCTTTCGTTTTTTAAGTGAAAAAGCGGAATAAAGATATGACCTTCGTTTTTTTCGTTGTTGTAATAATCACTATCAACAACACCAACTCCGTTAGACATCATAAGTCCTGTTTTAATAGCAAGCGATGAACGCGGAAAAACAAAGAGTGCTTCGTTTGCTGGCATTTTCGCTTTTACACCGGTTGCGATTAATGTAATTTCACCCGGTTTGATTTCATAATCATAAAGACTTGATAAGTCATAACCCGCACTTGAGCTTGTTGCTCGTTTTGGTAGTGGATAATCTTTTTCAACGCTTGATACTAACTCAAATCTTCTCATAAGTCACCTTCCAGAATTTTTGTTATACTTTTTTTATCTAATCGAAAAACAGTCCATTCATCCATAGGTTTAGCCCCTATCGATAAATAAAAATCAACGCTTGGCTTATTCCAATTTAGACAACTCCATTCAATACGGCCATAATCATTTTCATAGGCCGTTTTAGCTAAATACTTGAATACTTCCTTACCGTAACCTTTACCGCGTTCGCTTGGTTCAATGTAAATGTCTTCTAAATAAATACCTGGTTTTCCAACAAATGTCGAATAGTTATTAAAATATAACACAAATCCAATAGGTTTGTCTTTTACTAAAAGTATGACTTCAGCCTTTTTTTCTTCAAAAATCCATTTTTTTATTAAGTCTTTTGTTACAAGAACTTCATCTTGCATTTTTTCATAGACAGCTAATTCTTTAATGAAATATACGATCCAGTCTATGTCTTTTAGAGTAGCTTTAACAATTTGCATATTATTTCATATCCTTCATTAATGATTCAATGACCATGTTTTCTCTTAATAAAACGGTTTTTAGTCCTTTGACTTGGTGCGTTTCATCCTTTATAACTTGTTCATTATGTTTATATGCTTTTTCCATGTCAACATATACAATGCTTAAACCTTGTAGTACTTCTCTTTCAATGTAATTTGGTTTTCCAATCCATTCAATAGTACCAATAAAATAGTAACTTGTTTGCTCATAAACCGTTTCATTCCCATTAATGCCATAACGCAACTCTACACAATAGCCATAAGGTTTAATCGTTTGTAATATAATACCTGTTTCTTCTTTAACTTCACGTTTTAAGCCTTCAATGATGTCCTCATCTTCTTTAATACCACCGCCAGGAAACGTATAATCATTAAACTTTTTGCTGTATAACATTAAAAGTTCTCTTTTCTCATTAAAAATAATGATTCTTGCTGTTGTTCGTTTTTTATCGTATTCAAGTTTATGAATGGCTTCTTCAATTATTGTACTACCGATCTTTTTCATTTCGTTGCATCCTTGTACTTGCTTTTGCAAATTTTTCCTTAAGTACTTCTGTTGATACATGTGTATAGACTTGCGTAGATTTTAAATGTTCATGACCTAATAATTCTTGAACAACGCGTAAATCTGCCCCATGATTCAAAAGCGTTGTTGCGAAAGCATGCCGCAACATATGTGGATGTATTTTATATGTTTCCCCACTATCCGAAATTATTTTTTTTAAAATAACCCTAAGTCCTCGTTCAGTTAACTGTGTTCCTCTATAATTAATAAAGACATAATCATTATTTGTCATAGGGCCTTTAGCTAGTAATATTGGACGTGTATATGTTAAATATTGTCTCAAATCTTTTTCTAGTTCTAGATGTATTGGAACATAACGATCTTTTGAACCTTTACCATGAATTAAAATTTGACGTTGATTAAGTTTTAAATCTTTTACTTCCATTTGACATAATTCGCTTGCACGAAGTCCCGATGAAAATAATAAATCTAAAATAATGTAGTTTCTAAATCCTAAAGGCGTGTTTCGATTGATCGATTTAAACAACATCATAATTTCATCATCTTCCAATATTTTTGGAAGTCTTCTGCTTACTTTAGGTGTTTCAATTTTGTCAAAAATATTAATATCAATATACCCTTTTAACATTAAAAAATTATAAAAGGTACGTAATGCAGATATTTTACGAACAATTGATTTTTTAGATAACTTTTGCTCATCCAAATGTGATAAATAATAATCAGCCAATCGTTTACGTTTGACTTCCAATAAACTTGGTGCAAACTCCTCTTTAAGAATAAATTGTTCAAAATCAAAAACATCCTTAACATAACTTGTTATTGTATGTTCAGAATAGTTTTTTTCGATTTCTAAAAAATTTTTAAAAAGTTCAACTGACTTCATAAAATCATCCTAAGTAATTTTTTAAACTCTCAATTGCACGATCATAATATAGTTGCTTACGCATTTTTTTCGAATGTTTATAATCAATTTCTTTAATTAAACCAAAATTCGCATTCATTGGCACAAATGTCGTACTTGGTGTTGAAACATACTTGGCCATAGATCCCATCATTGTTTCTGTTGGTAGTGGGCGAATGGCACCATTTTTAATAAAGTTTGTCAAGTTGATTGCCGCATTTAATCCCGATGCTGCAGATTCAACATAACCTTCAACACCACTGATTTGACCGGCAAAGAAAATTTTCGGATACTTTTGGGTTTGGAATCCGGCATTTAATATCTTTGGTGCTTCAATGTATGTATTTCGGTGCATAACACCATAACGTAAAATATTTGCGTTTTCTAAACCCGGAATCATTTGAATAATGCGTTTTTGTTCACCCCAGGTTAAATGGGTTTGGAATCCAACTATATTATACATCGTTTTCTTTGCATCATCTTGTCGAAGTTGGACAACAGCGTATGGACGAGGGTGTTTTTCTGTTTCAAGACCAACTGGTTTTAACGGACCAAACGTTAAGGTTTGTGCACCACGTTTTGCCATAACTTCAACAGGCATACAGCCTTCAAAAACATTGTTTTCAAAATCTTTGACTTGTGCTGTTTCTGCATTAACTAGCGCTTCATAAAATGCGTCGTATTGTTCTTTTGTCATTGGACAGTTGATATAATCTGCATCACCTTTATCGTATCTTGATTTATAATATGCAATATCCATATTTATCGAATCTTTTTCAATAATTGGTGCGATTGCATCAAAAAAGTGTAATTGGTCCATATGAAACAATTCACGAATGTGCTGTGCTAAACTGTCGCTTGCAAGTGGCCCTGCAGCAATAACTGTATATTCATCAATATCAATCGTTTGAACTTCTTCGTTAATAACTTCAATATTTGGATGGTTCTTTATTTTATCTTCGATATAGCCTGAAAAAACTTCACGATCTACAGCTAAACTTGAACCCGCAGGAACTTTTGCTATCTCTGCTGCTTCAATAATTAACGAATTTAATAATCTCATTTCATCTTTTAATAACCCCACCGCATTTAGTGGATCATTTGAACGTAGTGAATTTGAACAAACGAGTTCTGCAAAATTACCTGTTTGATGCGCAGGTGTCATTTTGACTGGTCTCATTTCATATAGTTTCACTTCAAAACCTTGTTTTGCTAAATAATAAGCAGCCTCGCTTCCAGCAAGACCTGCTCCAATAACCTTAATAGTCATAACTTCACCATTTCTTTCTTAGATTACTTCTTTTCAATCAAATTTGTGTTAAACTCACCATACTCTAAAATAAACTTTAAAACATAGTGACTAATAAAACCGACAACAAGTACATTAATAGGTAACATGGCAATTCTTAAAGGTAACATTGTTAATGCATAGTTCTTACTTACAAAGAAATACAAGGATATTGTATTAACTGTTGTCGCAACCAAATGCGTGAAAAACAAGACGATATAGTAACCCATTCTTTGTGAATGCTTATTTAAAAACAAACCTGGTAAAGTTCCCCATGCCATCGCTGAAAGACTAAACAATAAATTAAACTCACCTCGTGGCATTAAAAAAAATCCAGCAACATCACTTACAAGCCCCATCATTGCTCCATAAATTGGCCCTAATATAATTGATCCAATGACAAGTGGTATTGCATATATAGGAACACCAAAATTATCATTTGGAATAATAACCTTAAAAACAATGTCTAAAACGACTGAGATGCTCACTAAGCTCGACGCTAGCGTCAATTTGAAAACTTGCTTTTTCATTACAAAACCCCCTCTTAGTATGCACTTACATCTTTAAATATGATACCATATTTAACGCTTCATTACCATTTAATCGGCCTTAAATCATTCGATTCTAAAAAATGATTTATGCGCGAATAAATTTTAGAATTAAAGAATCCGCGATATGCAGAAAGTGGCGATGGATGTGGCGTTTCAATAATTAAATGTTTTATATTTGTAAGAAACGGTTTATAACTTTGAGCATTCTTTCCCATTAAAACAAAGACAATTGGCCGATTTTCCTCATTAATTTTCTTGATGATTTCTAAAGTAAACCTTTCCCAACCGCGATTTTGGTGACTCAATGGTTTATGAGCTTCTACTGTTAATATTGTATTTAACAATAAAACTCCTTGTTTCGCCCAATCTGATAAATTTCCATTTGTTCTATTGATATTTATATCCGTTTTTAATTCAATAAACATATTAATTAAACTTTTTGGGAGGCGATTATTTAAAACCGAAAAAGCAAGACCATGAGCTTGATTATAATCGTGATATGGATCTTGTCCAAGTATCACAACTTTTACATCATTTAACTCTGTTATTTCCATACTTAAAAACCATTCTTCTTTTTTTGGAAAAATGGTTTTCGTTTGCATTTCATGTTTTAAAAAATCCATAAGATCCTTCATATAGTCTTTATTAAGTTCTTGTTTAATAATATCTCTAAAAGTCATTGTATCCCCTCATGGTCTATTTTACATGAAAAGTGTAAAAAGATAAAAAAAAAGGAGCGATTGCTCCTTTTAAAATTTCTTAGAATAAACTTCCAACTTTACCTAAAGTACGAACTAATTGAGCAGTGTAGCTCATTTCGTTGTCATACCAAGCCATAACTTTTACTAGTTGTTTTCCATCAACAGTCATGATTTGAGTTGTGTTAGCATCGTATACTGAACCGAATCTTGTACCGATTACGTCGCTTGATACGATTGGATCACTTGTATAAGCCAATGATTCGTTTGCAGCAGCTTTGAATGCAGCATCTACTTCTTCTAATGTTGTGTTTTTAGCTAATTCAACGGTTAAGTCAACGACTGAACCAGTAATTGTTGGAACACGCAATGCAGTACCATCTAATTTACCTTTTAAGCTTGGTAATACTAAACCGATAGCTTTAGCAGCACCAGTTGATGAAGGGATAATTGAAACTGCAGCAGCTCTACCTCTTCTTGAGTAAATACCTTTTTTATGAGGTACGTCCATTAATGATTGGTCGTTTGTATAAGCGTGAACTGTAGTCATGAAGCCTTTAACGATACCAAATTTTTCATCTAACACTTTAGCTACAGGTGCTAAACAGTTTGTTGTACATGATGCAGCTGAGATGATTTTATCATCTTTAGTAATAACATCATCGTTAACGTTGAATACAACAGTTTTAACGTTACCAGTTGCTGGAGCAGAGATAACTACTTTTTTAGCGCCAGCTTCTAAATGCATTGCTGCTTTTTCTTCTGATCTAAATAGACCTGTACATTCTAATACTACGTCTACGTCTAATTTACCCCATGGTAAATTTTTAGGTTCTCTTTCTGCAAAGACTGGGATTTTAACACCGTCAACCACTAAATCATTGCCTTCGTAAGATACGCTGTCAACTTTGAATGGACCTTGTGCAGTGTCATATTTTAATAAATAT
>DUPY01000017.1 GCA_012838065.1 Acholeplasma sp.
AAAGATGGCTTAGCAAGAACGATTAAACTAGCCGATGAAGCTAGAAAGCAAATCAATAAAATTCCCGGAATTAAAGCTTACGGAAAAGACTATTTTATATCAAAAGGTGCCAACAATTTTGATGAAACAAAATTGGTTATTAAAGTATCTAATTTAGGAATTACTGGCTTTGATGCTTATAAAATTATGCGTGATCAATTTAATATTCAGTTGGAATTATCAGAAACTCATTTAATTTTAGCGGTGTTAAGTATAGGTAATACAAGGAGTGATATTGAAAAATTAGTGGCAGGATTAAAACAATTATCGAAAAACTATGGTAATCAATCACTTAAGAAAAAAGCGGCTAAATTTAAATATCAACATCCAGAGACATTCACACGGCCACGTGTGGCATATCACGCACCTAAAAAGTATGTGAAGTTAAAAGAGGCACTAAACGAAATCGCGGCTGAGTCAGTAATGATATACCCCCCAGGGATTCCGCTTGTTATTCCTGGTGAAGTAGTTACAAAGGAGATTGTACAACAAATTAATTACTTCTTAAAGGAAGATTTAACTGTTTTGAGTGATTCTAAAGACGGCTATATTCGAATTATTGATAAAGAAGAATGGGAAAAATTTGACGATTATAAAGAGTAAATAAAAGACGTTTTTAACGTCTTTTTTCGTTTTTTTAACACATTTTCCCGATAAGCATAAAGATTGAGATATTTGACTTATTAATGTATAATCAATAATGGACTAAGAAACGGAGGAATTTAAATATGTTTTTCAAAAAATATGATCCACTTAAGAAAAAACAGTTATCAATCTTAGATGAAACTGGAAAGATCGTTGATACAAAAAACGATCCAAAGTTAGACAAAGAAACATTAATGGGCATGTATAAAACATTTGTTTTAACACGTATTGCAGATCAAAGAGCGTTGAACTACCAAAGACAAGGTAGAATGTTGACTTTCCCACCAACTAGAGGGCAAGAAGCAATTCAAATCGGTTTAGCACAAGCTATGGAGAAACAAGACTGGCTTTCACCATACTTTAGAGATTTAGCGTCAATGTTACATAGAGGTGTAAGATTAGATCAAATCTTCTTATACTGGTATGGTAATGAATGGGGTAATCACTTTGACCCAACTTTAAACACGTTACCTGTTAACGTTGTTATTGGTTCACAAATCCCAATCGGTGCTGGCTTAGCTTATGCATCACAATTATTAAATAAAAACCAAGTTGTACTTGCTACGATTGGTGATGGTGGTACATCACATGGTGAATTCTACGAAGGTTTAAACTTCGCATCAGTTTATAACTCACCACTTGTTGTATTAATTCAAAACAATCAATATGCGATTTCAACACCACGTTCTAAAGCTACTAAAGCAGAAACGCTTGCTCAAAAAGCAGTTGCATTTGGTATCCCAGGAATTCAAGTTGATGGTAATGATATCTTAGCAGTATACAAAGCAGTTAAAGAAGCTGTTGATTATGCAAGAGCAGGTAATGGTCCTGTATTAATCGAAGCAATCTCATACCGTTTAACAGCACATACAACTTCAGATGATCCAACAATTTATCGTAGTGATGAAGAAGTTGCAATTTGGGAAGCAAAAGAACCACTAATCAGATTCAAAAAATACTTAACAGATTTAGGTTATTTAACTGATGAAGTTCAAGCTCAAATTGAAAAAGAAGCTGAAGCAGAAGTTATTGCTGCATTCGATAGAATTGAAAATGAATTAGGTGCTATGCCACTTGAAGATATTTTCAAATATATGTATGCTGATTGGACACCACAATTACGTGAACAATATGAAGCACATAAGAAATTTTTAGAAGAGGCAGGTAAATAAAGATGGCATTATTAACTTTATTAGAAGCGATCAATCAAGCACTTGATCAAAAATTAGCTGATGATCCACGCGTTGTTGTCTTTGGCGAAGACGCTGGATATGAAGGTGGCGTTTTTAGAGTAACTGCCGGTCTTCAAAAGAAATACGGCGAAGCTCGTGTATTCGATACGCCAATTAGTGAAGCAGCTATCTCAGGTAGCGCTATTGGTATGGCATTAAATGGTTTAATCCCAGTTCCAGAAATCCAATTTGATGGTTTCGTCTGGCCAGGCATTAACCAAATTATTAGTCATGCTGCACGTTTTAGAAATAGAACAAAAGGTGCATTTACAGTACCTATGACATTAAGACTTCCACACGGTGGTGGTATTAAAGCGCTAGAACACCACTCAGAATCATTAGAAGGTGTTTTAGGACAAATTCCAGGATTGAAGATTGTTGCTCCATCTACTCCATATGATGCTAAAGGTCTATTAATTGCTGCAATCGAAGATCCAGATCCAGTAATTTACTTAGAACCAAAACGTTTATATCGTGCAGGTAAACAAGAAGTTCCTGAAGAATTATATCGTATACCTATTGGAAAAGCGAAAGTTGTTAAAGAAGGTAATGACGTAACAGTTGTAGCATGGGGTGCGATGTTAAGAGAAACTGAAAAAGCATTAAAATTATTAGAAGGTGAAAATATCGATGTTGAATTAATCGACTTAAGAACTATTTCACCATTAGATGAAGAAACTGTTATTAAATCAGTTCAAAAAACTGGTCGTTTTGTTGTGGTAACAGAAGCTGTTAAAACATTTGGTCCTGCTGCTGAGTTAATTACTTTAGTAAACGAAAAAGCATTCCTTTACTTAGAAGCACAACCAGTACGTGTTACAGGTTTTGATATTACAGTTCCACTTGCAAGAGGCGAACATTACCACATTGTTCAACCAGATCGTATTGCAGCAGAAATTAAACGCGTTGCAAGATACTAAGGAGGCAAACTATGTACGATTTTAAACTAGCCGACATTGGTGAAGGTCTTCATGAAGGCCAAATTTTAAAATGGGCAGTAAAAGTTGGTGATACTGTCAAAGAAGGCGATACTTTAGTTACAATTGAAACAGACAAAGTAAACGCTGAATTACCATCTCCAGCATCAGGTGTTATCGTTAAATTAGGTGGTGCTGAAGGAGACACACTTCACGTTGGTGAAACTGTCGCAATTATTGACGACGGTAAAGGTGGAAGTCTTCCAGCTGAAGAACCTAAAAAAGAAGAACCAAAACAAGAAGAAGCTGGCGCATCTGTAGTAGGTGAGTTAACAGTTTCATCTGAAGTTATTGCATCAAGTAATGAATCAGCATCATCAAGTGCTTCTTCTGACCGTGCGCGCGTGTTAGCTACACCTGCCGCTAGACACTTAGCAAAAGAATTAGGTGTTGATATTAACAAACTTAAAGGTAGTGGCGCAAATGGGCGCGTTATGAAAGAAGATATTATTGCTGCATCTAAAGGAACAGAAACTGCTGCTCCAGCTGCAGTTGTTGCTCAACCAACAGTTAAAATTTCTAAAGATGGCGATGTTGAAGTTGTTAAAATTTCTAAACTTAGAAAATCAATCGTTAAAGCAATGGTTACTTCAAAACAAATCATTCCACATACAGTTTTATTCGATGAAGTTGTTGTAGATGATTTAGTTGAAATGCGTCGTGTTAATAAAGAGCGTGCTGAAAAACAAGGCATTAAGCTAACTTACATGGCTTTCATTATTAAAGCTGTTACAGAAGCACTTAAAAAATTCCCTGTATTCAATGCAAGTTTCGACCATGAAAATGAAGAAATTATTATTAAAAACTTTATGAACATTGGTATTGCAGTAGATACTCCAGACGGATTAATTGTTCCAAACATTAAAAATGCTGATCAAAAAGGTATCTTCACATTAGCTAAAGAGTTAAGAGAAGTTGCTGACCAAACAATCGCAAGAACTGTTCAATTAAGTCAATTACAAGGTACAACATTTACAATTACAAACTTCGGTGCTGCTGATGTAGCTTACGGTACACCAATTATTAATCATCCAGAAGTTGCTATTTTAGGTGTTGGTAAATTAGAACAAAAACCAGTTGTTGTAAATGGTGAAATTAAAGTTGCTCACGTATTACCACTTTCAATCGCTGTTGACCACAGAATTATTGATGGCGCAGACGCTGGCCGTTTCTTAAAGGAAGTTAAAAACCTACTTAAAGATCCATACCTTTTATTATTTAATTAATCGTAGGTGATAAATATGAAAACATACGATATAGTAGTAATTGGAGCAGGTCCAGGTGGCTATGTAGCAGCAATTAAAGGCGCACAATTAGGCGCTAAAGTTGCGATTATTGAAAAAGAAGTTGTTGGTGGTATTTGTTTGAACCACGGATGTATTCCAACAAAAACATTTTTAAAGAGTGCGAAAGTTTATAAAACGTTAAAACACGCTGAAGACTTTGGTGTATCAGTTGCTGGCGATATTAAATTCGACTGGGCAAAAATTGTTGCACGTAAAGACTCTGTTGTTAAACAATTAACAAACGGTATCGCATTCTTACTAAAGAAAAATGGTGTAGATGTTTACAATGGTTTCGGTGAAGTGTTAAGTCCAACTGAAGTTAAGGTAAATAATGAAACATTAAAAACTAAAAATATTATTATTGCAACAGGTTCAAGTGCTATTGTTCCACCAATTTCAGGTGTTAAAGAAGCTTATGAAAAAGGCACACTTGTTACAAGTAAAGAATTGTTAAAAGTTACAAAAGCTCCAAAATCATTAGTGATTATTGGTGGTGGTGTTATTGGTGTTGAATTTGCTACTGTCTTTAATGCATTTGGCACAAAAGTAACAATTATTGAAAAATTACCAACAATTATTCCAACAATGGATGATGATATTAAGGCTGCATATACAAAACGCTTAATCGCTGACGGTATTAATGTCTTAACAGAAGCTGAAGTTAAGAAAGTTGATGGTAAAGTCTTAACCTATGGATATAAAGGCAAAGATGAAACAATTGAAGCTGAACTTATCTTGATGGCTGTTGGTACACGTGCGAACTCACAAGGATTAGAAAAACTAAATCTAAAAATGGATCGTGCGAATATTGTTACAAATGAATTCCTTGAAACAAGTGTTAAAGGGGTTTATGCAATTGGAGATGTTAACGGTAAATTTATGTTAGCACACGTTGCAAGTCATGAAGGCATTATTGCTGTAGAACATATCTTAGGTAAAAAACCACATGGTATGCGATATGATCGTATTCCAGCAGCAATCTATGGAAGTCCAGAAATTGCATCATTCGGTTATACGGAAAGAGAAGCGAAAGAAAAAGGATTTGACTTCAAAGTCTCTAAAGTTCCACTTGCTGCAGTTGGTAAAGCACTAGCTGATGGTGAAAAAGAAGGATTCATTAAACTTATCGTCGATAAGAAATACTTGGAAGTTATTGGTGCACATATTTACGCATACAATGCTACAGAGTTAATTAGTGAATACGCAGTAGCTGCTGAATTAGAAGGTACTGCTTATGAAATTGCTGCTGCAATTCATCCTCATCCAACGTTATCAGAGTTATCACTTGAAGCTGCACTAGGTGCAATCGACAAGCCAATTCATATTTAATTTATGAAATAAACTTAAAGGCCATGTTTAAATACATGACCTTTTTTTATGTTATGTGTTTATAAGTTAACGGCAGTAGTACGGGATTATCAAATGATTTTATGATTTTATTTATCAAAAAAAGCGATGGCTTTACAAGGGGAAAGTTGCGCCATGGATTTATTATAATAAAAGAACTTTATGGCTTTATAAAGCGATAAATTGCTAAGGAGGTTAGTTGTTATGTTGCATAGTTTTTGAAATATGAATGTAAAAATAGAGAAAGCTATTTACATTTTAAAATTGCATTGTATATTTAGTTTAAATAAATTATAATAGGAAGTACACATAGGGATGTGTGTTCAAATAGGGGATTTTTTAAAAGGGATAAGTAAGCATCTATAAGGATGTCTTTTTAAGTAAATACTTTGATCATTTTACCTATTTTGAGCATACGTCATACGTATGCTTTTAATTTATATTATGGGAAGGAAAGTGGATTTAATGATTACAAAAATTAAAAAAAGAGATGGCCGATTAGTCTATTTCAATCCAGAGAAAATTAAAGAGGCAATCAAAAAGGCGATGTTTGCGTCAAAAAGTGAAATTGCAGACTTAGATTTACTAGTTGATGAGGTTGTTGTAAACGCGAGTGAAAAGTTTGGTAAAAAGATACCTATGGTTGAAGATATTCAAGATATTGTTGAACAAGTCTTAATGGAACAAAAGCACGTTGAAACAGCAAAAGCGTATATCTTATACCGTCAAGAACGCAATCGCATTCGTGATAAAGACACGCGCTTAATGAAAACTTTCCATGACATTACATTTTCAAAAGCAGATGAAAGTGATTTAAAACGCGAGAACGCAAACATCAATAGTGACACTCCGATGGGTGCGATGTTAAAATATGGTAGCGAAGGCGCCAAAGAATTTAACAAGATGTTTGTTTTAAATCCAAAGCATACAAAGGCACATGAATCTGGTGACATACACATCCACGATTTAGATTTTTTAACAATGACAATGACGTGTTGTCAAATCGACTTAGATAAATTATATACAGGGGGCTTTCAAACAGGTCATGGATCAGTTAGAGAACCTCAAGATATTCAAACGTATGCAGCTTTAGCTTGTATTGCAATTCAATCAAATCAAAACGACCAACATGGCGGACAAAGCGTGGCGAAATTCGATTATGACTTAGCTAAAGGAGTAAGAAAAACATACGTGAAACGTTTTGTTGTAAGTCTTCAAAATTTATTAGATTTTGAAAATATTGAATTAAATGCTAAAGAAATCATTCAAGAAATTAAAGAAAAACATAACATTGAACCAAGACTTTATAATAGCGACATCAATCGTTATTTAAAAGCGTATTTAAATGTTGAAAACAGTGACCATTTCATTGAGTTTGCAACAAAACTTGCTGAAAAGGAAACAAAACGTAGAACGTATCAGGCGATGGAGTCTTTAGTTCATAACTTAAACACCATGCACTCACGTGCTGGTGCTCAAGTTCCGTTTAGTTCGATTAACTACGGAACAGATACATCACATGAAGGTCGACTTGTCATTGAACAAATATTAGATGCAACAATTGCTGGTATGGGTGAAAACGAAACACCAATCTTTCCTATTCAAATTTTTAAAGTAAAAGAAGGCGTAAACTTTAGACCAGAAGATCCTAATTACGATTTATATCTAAAAGCACTAAAAACCTCAGCGAAACGTTTATTTCCAAATTTTAGTTTTTTAGATGCGCCATTTAATAAAATATATTATAAAGAAGACAACCCTCATACAGAAATAGCTTATATGGGTTGCCGTACAAGAGTTATTGCTAACGTTTACGATAAAACACGTGAAATCGTAACTGGACGAGGTAATTTAAGTTTTACAAGTATTAACTTGCCTAGATTAGCCCTCTTAAATAAAGATGTAAAAGCATTTTATAATGCCCTTGATCAAACAATCGATTTAGTTATTGAGCAACTTTTAGAACGTTTTGATATTCAAAAACGCCTACATGTTTATAACTTCCCATTCTTAATGGGTCAAGGTGTATGGATTGATTCAGACAAGCTTAAGCCAAGCGATACCGTAGAAGAAGTTATTAAACACGGAACGCTTGCTATCGGTTTTATTGGGCTTGCTGAAACATTGAAAGTTTTAACTGGTTTCCATCATGGTGAATCTGAAAACAGCCAAAAACTAGGACTAGAAATTATTAGTCATATGCGTAAACGCACAGATGAAGCAGCAGAAAAATATAAACTTAACTTTAGTTTAATTGCGACACCAGCCGAAGGGTTGAGTGGGCGATTTGTTCGAATCGATAAAAACCGTTTTGGCATCATTGATGGTGTAACTAATCATGAATATTACACGAATTCCTTCCATGTACCTGTATACTATCGATTAAATGCATATCAAAAGATCGATATTGAAGCGCCTTACCATGCGCTTACAAATGGTGGTCATATTACATACGTTGAACTAGATGGAGATGCATCAAAAAATGTTGAAGCGCTTGAAAAAGTAGTGGCATATATGCATGAAAAAGGTATTGGATATGGCTCAATTAATCATGCAGTAGATCATGACCCTGAATGTGGGTTTGTGGGCATTATTAATGATGTTTGTCCAAAATGTGGAAGACGAGAAGAAGACGGCGTTAAATTTAACCGTATACGTCGAATTACGGGATACTTAGTAGGAACACTTGATCGCTTTAACGATGCTAAACGTAAGGAAGTTGAAGAACGTGTTAAACATATCAAATAACATTCGTTTATCAGGAATCATCAATGAATCCATTGTGGATGGGCCTGGTTTTCGATACGTTATTTTCACTCAGGGTTGTTATAAGCGATGCTTTATGTGCCATAACGAATCGACCCAACCACTTAATGCTGGATTTTTAAAAGACATGGATGAAATTGTTTCAGATTTCATCAAAAATCCAATGTTACAAGGCATCACAATTAGTGGAGGCGAACCATTTATTCAGCCTAGAGAATCCCTTTATATAGCCAAAAAAGCCTTAGAACATGGCTTGGATGTCATGATGTATAGTGGTTATTATTACGAAGAATTGAAAAAATCAAAAAACAAATATGTACATGAATTGCTTGACTGCATTACATACTTAGTCGATGGTCCGTTTGAATTTGATAAACGTCATCTGAATTTACGTTTTAGAGGTAGTTCAAATCAAAGATTTATTCATTTAGATAAGTCAAGAAAACTTGGACGACTTGTCATCTTTGACGAAGAGAGTGGTGATTATAAGTGATTATTGTTTATGATTCATTAACAAATCAAACAAAGCGGTTTGCAGAAAAAATAGGACTAAAAGTTATTGATATCAATGCGTATGATGTTATAGAAAATGATGAAAAAATACTTTTAATAACGCGCAGCTATAACTTTGGAGAAATTCCATTGACAACCATATCTTTTTTACAAAAACACGCAAATAAAGTTTGTGGTGTTGCTGTAAGTGGAAATCGAAACTGGGGAAAAAATTACGGAGCTGCAGGCGATAAAATCCAAGCACAATACGGAATCCCTCTTATACTGAAATTTGAGGGTTCAGGGATGAGTCATGAAGTTGATATACTTAAGAAGTGGGTTAAATCCTATCAGTAAGACGTTATTAGCGGTATACTGTTTACAAAACAGAATACCGCTAATTTTTTAATAAAGCATATGTCGTGATATTTTACTTTGAATATCGTTATAATAGATTTAAATAACTTATTGGGGAATAAGAGAAAGAGGGGAAAAGTATGGAAAAAAGTATAATACCTGAGTGGATATTACTAAATAATCAAGTTATCGATGAAAATGGTGATATCAAGGATTTAAATAAGGACAAAGAAGCTGTTAAGTCCTATTTTTTGAATGAGATTAATAAGAAAACTCAATTTTTTCATTCTTTAAAAGAAAAATTAGACTATTTAGTCGAAGAAAACTACTATGAAGAAGAATTTTTGAGCAAATATACTTATGAGCAAATTCAAGAAGTCTATGATATTGCATATAAAGCTAAGTTTAGATTCCCAACATATATGGGAGCATTTAAGTTTTATAATGACTATGCGTTAAAATCACGCGATAAAAAGGTCTTTTTAGAGCGATATGAAGATCGTCTTGCAATTACTGCGTTATACCATGCGGATGGTGATTTTGAGATGGCTAAGCGTTTTATTGCTCGCCTAATTTCTCAAGACTTTACACCTGCAACACCAACACTCTTAAATACAGGCAAAAAACAACGAGGGGAATTTGTTTCATGTTTCTTACTTGAAGCAGGTGATTCGCTAAACGATATTTCAAGAATATCTGAGTTTTCGATGCAGTTATCTAAAGTTGGTGGCGGTGTCGCTGTTAACTTATCAAACCTTCGTGCAAAAGGCGAGACAATTAAAGGTATACCAAATGTATCAAAAGGTGTTGTCGGAGTTGCAAAACTTTTAGACAATAACTTTAGATATGCAGACCAAATGGGTCAAAGAACTGGTGCTGGTGCCGTTTATTTAAATGTGTTCCATGCAGATATTGAAGACTTCTTACAAATGAAGAAGTTAAATGCAGATGATGATATTCGTGTTAAGACACTATCTATGGGTGTTGTTATGCCAGATAAAATGATTGAATTAGCACGAGAAAATAAAGATATGTATGTTTTCTATCCACATACAGTCTTTGAAGCTTATGGAAAAAACTTTGCTGATGTATCGATTGATATGGACTATTGGTACGATAAGCTTGTTGAAAATCCAAAGGTTAGAAAACGTAAAATTAATCCAAGAAAACTTTTAGACATGATTGCCTCACTTCAAGGCGAAAGTGGCTATCCTTATATTATGTTTTCAGATAATGTAAACAGTGTAAATCCACTTCATGATCCTGTGAAATTTTCAAATCTTTGTACAGAAATTTTACAACCAACCATTACATCGCACTACGGATCTTATGATAAACGTGATGAAGATCAAATCGGAATGGATATTTCATGTAATCTGGCAAGCGGTCATATGAAAAATATGATTGTACACAATACAATAAAAGAAACTGTTTTTGCAGCTATGGATATGATGAACTCTGTATCCAATAAAACAAACATCGCTCATGTTCCTGCTGTTGCTAAAGCAAACCGTTTAAATCGTTCTGTAGGCTTTGGTATTATGGGACATCACGGATTTATCGCGGAAAACTATATTGCCTATGGTAGCGAAGAAAATATTGATTTAATTGATGTCTTCTTTAACATGGTAAATTACTACAGTTTAGTTCACTCAATGGAAAAAGCGAAAGAAACTGGTGAAAAGTTTTATAACTTTGAAACAAGTAAATACGCAGATGGTTCATACTTTGAAGGTCGCGGGCAAATTTTACCAAAAACAGATAAAGTAAAAGAAATTTTTAAAGATATTTATATTCCAACGAACGATGATTGGAAGAAGTTGAAAGACGATGTAATGACCTATGGTTTATACAACTCTCATAGGCTAGCAATCGCTCCAAATGGCTCTATTGCGTATGTAATGAGCGCAACACCATCACTTACTCCAATTAAACAAGTTGTTGAAGAAAGAACCTATGGAAATTCAAAAACGTATTTCCCAATGCCGGCACTAGATACAGCTTCATTTATGTATGAAACAGCATACAAAATGGACAATTTCAAAATTATTGACATTATCGCGACCGCTCAAAAACATGTTGATCAAGGTATTTCATTTGAGTTATGTATTACATCAGATGAAACAACACGCGATTTACAAAGATATTATTTATATGCACATTATCAGGGGATAAAAACGTTGTATTATACAAGAACGCAAAAGTTGAAAATCGACGAGTGCGAATCTTGTGCAGTGTAAAGGGGAAGAAAAATGAGTAATTCTAAGAAGAAAACGATCGTTCAAAAAACGGTTGTTGAAAAAGTAAAATACGATTTACCAAAAGATTTTGATGGGGCAAACTGGAACTCACACGAAGATGATTTCACACAAATCTTCTATGAACAAAACTTAAGCCAGTTTTGGCGTCCAGAAGACGTCAGTTTACAGCCGGATTTAAATGTATGGCACATATTGCCAGACAATGTAAAATGGGCATACAGCCAAAATTTACTCGTCTTAACATTTTTAGATACTTATCAAGGTGATATCGGTATGCCAGTTGTTTCGCGTTCCCTTGATGAAAAGTACCATCAAAGAAAAGCTGTCTTAAACTTTATGGCAGCAATGGAAAATGCGGTACATGCGAAAAGTTATTCCAATATTTTTATGACCTATATGTCAACACCAGAAATTGAAGAACTTTTTCACTGGGGTGAACAAAATAAAAATCTACAACGTATAATGTCACTAATTGTAGGTGCTTATGAAGAACTAGATCGTTTTAACTATTTAAAAAAATATGACAGAGAACACGTAACATTTACCGATGAAAAATTTAAAGATGCTCAATGGAAAGCTATGGTAGCAAGTGTATTTTTAGAAACATGGTTATTTTATAGTGGTTTCTATTATCCGTTGTACTTTTATGGACAAGGTAAACTTATGCAAGCTGGTGAAATTATTAACTTAATTTTACGTGATGAAAGTATTCATGGATTATATGTAGGTAGACTTGCGCAGGAAGTTTTCCAAACTTTTGATGCAGATAAACAAGAAGAACTTAAAGGATGGATGTTTAACTTATTCCATAACTTATACAAAGAAGAATCTGAATTAGTTGAAACTATTTATGATCCAGTTGATTTAGCACACGATGTAAAAGTCTTTGTTCGCTATAACGCAAATAAAGCGTTGATGAACTTAGGATTTGATGCTGTTTATCCATATGAAGAAGTTAACCCGGTTGTCTTAAATGGACTTAATACGGAAACGAAGACAATGGATAACTTCTCGATGAAAGGTAACGGGTACCAAAAAATGAAGAGTGAATCCGTTAAAGACCAAGATTTCTTCTTTGACGTTGAACGTATCACGCAACCAGGAGGCAAAAAATGAGTAAAGTTGTTATGTTAACTAAAAATAATTGTCAAAAATGCGAAGCTTTAAAAATGTTTTTAAAATTCGCAATGAACAATAAATACGAACAAGACATTGAACTTGTTAATCAACAAGAACATGCAGACGTATTTAACCAGTATGCAGATAAATTTCAAGTGGTTGCTCTACCAGCATTAATTTTCAAAGATGAAATTTTAAGAGACCCACAACCATCTGCTACGATGAATTTCTTTGAAAAACATATAGGTAAAAAATAAAAAAAACTAGCATTTTTGCTAGTTCTAATATGCATATAATGGCGGGAGCAGAAGGATTCGAACCCTCACTAACGGTTTTGGAGACCGGCGTGCTACCGTTGACACCATGCTCCCCGCTCGCCATATTAGTATAACATAAGAAATTAACGCTTTCAACTATATTTAGTAAAAAGAAAGGACGAAATGTTTCGTCCTTATTTTTTATCTTCTTCAGTTACATCTTGGAAAATAGGTTCGATGACTTTACTTTCTTTTAAAACATCGCCATTTTCTTCTTTGAATTTCTTTTCACGACGGTTTGCCAAATAGTTTTGAAGCGGCTTTCTAAAGAATAACAAGAATGTAATAGCTATGACAATTAATGAGTAAATAATGATTGTTCTTGTTACACCGCCATTATAAGCTAAATGTGCTGTCGTATCTGCTTCATAAGTTGTTATGTTTTCTGCATTATTAAAATTGAATCCATCAATGTGACCATTAATTAGTACTGGCGTGTTTGTATATGTCACAGTTGGACGATGTTCATAACCGTTACTTTCAACACTGTCATCGTGATTGATCACTAAGAATGTTTTACTGTTTTCTGTACTACCATTTGGTTTATAACTATAACTAATGTGTGTTAAGTAGTCTGAAAAACTTTGTTTATCATTTACATTTGTAAAGAATAATAGTGCACTTGAATCTGTTTCTTTACGAATATGCCCATCTAAGATTAATTGAACAGAGTTTTGTAAAATGCTTGGTTGTTCAGGAGCAACACTCACTTTATTTGAAAAATCAGCATTGTTAAATTCAAATAAGAAGCTTACCTCTGGATTGACTAATTTTTTGCCTTCAGCATCTTTAAACTCTAAGTTTCTAAAAATACCGTAATAACCAACCATGTCTTCCTTATCTGTTTTGAAAGTAAATGTGTATAAACGGTAAGTATAACTAAATGTTGGTTCGTTTGCTACAACTTCAATAATTGGTGTTGTATCTAAAGTTCCGGATTTGTAACCATAAAAGTTAACATAGAAATTGAAAAAGTTTGTATAGAATAAATCATCTTTATCTTCACTTTCAACTTCAATTGGTCTTATGTGTTCATCGTAATACTTTGAGTGTCTTGACATTTGTGCTGAAAAAATAACATATACACTGACAAGTAATAATAAAAACACATATAGAATTCTAAGTAGCCATTTTAACATATTTTTTTCACCTCTACCTTTTAAGGATACTAAAAATATGTGAAAATAACAACTAAAATAAAGTTTTTACACAATTTCACTTTACAAATAAATTAAATATTGTATAATAATAATTGCGCGATGGATATGGCGGTCGTGGCGAAGTGGTCAACGCATCGGCTTGTGGCGCCGACATTCGAGGGTTCGATCCCCTTCGGCCGCCCCATTAAGTAAAAAAATGAATATGATAGGCCCATAGCCAAGCGGCAAGGCAAGGGACTTTGACTCCCTCATCGTTGGTTCGAATCCAGCTGGGCCTGCCATCTATTAAATGAAATGCACTACAATTGTAGTGCTTTTTTTCTTTAAAAGTAATTTTTTCAAAACACCGCTATTATTAAGCGGAGGTAATGAAAATGAAAAAAATAGTCTTTTGTTTTTTATTGTTGGGATTACCACTTATGGCAATCCCTACATATGCTAAACCTTATGAAGTAAATGAACTTATAAATTTGTTAGATTTATCAAAAGTATCTTATAATAATCGCTCAGGCTATGCTGTAAGTGATGTTATAAGTGTTAATGCTGGAAGTTTATATACACTTGTCTTTGATGACATCTTTGCAAACGATATTTATAATTACTACGATTTAATTTACTTAAACATTGATTATGGCGAAGACATTGAAGAATATGAATATCGACTCGATGGCAAGTTCATATACTCTGAATTTATAGCATTAAGTGATCAACTGCAAATTATTAATTGGTCAATTAGTTTTAATGGCGGCAATGCAATGTTATACGAAGGAAGTTACGATGAGTTTAAAGGCTTTATTCCGTATTTTAAAGAAGAAGTTCATAATAAAGGTTACTTAACGATAAATTATGATGAAATCTATTCCACAGATAAAATAAAAAACATGGTTAAAGCTAAACATCCATTGATGGATCAAGATTTAGAGACAACGATTATCTATAACGAGTATACAAACAATTATAGTGTTGGCAATAAACGTGTTGTCTTTGAAACCATCTATGAAAACATTCGTTATGAATACGAATTATATATTCAAATTGTAGATTTAACACCACCAAAAATCATCGGTCCAGATAAAATCACCGTAGATGCAACCAAAACAATATCAACAAAAGATATATTAAAAAATTATCGTGTTGAAGATAACGCAAGTAATCTATCAGCAGATGACATTAAGATTATTGAAGATAACTATAATCAAACAAAGGACATAGGTCTTTATGAAATCAAACTTGAGGTAACAGACGAATCAAATAATCAAACAACAAAATCGATTACAATTGAAGTTGTTGATAAAAAAGCACCGGTTGTTATCGGACCGACAAGATTGTTTATATACAATACAGATGAACCACTAACGGTTGAAGAAATACTTGATAAACTGGATATTTATGATGAAGCCGATAACACGCCAATAACACACCGTATCATCGATGATACATATCAAATGACTAAAGTGCCTGGAAAATACCGAATAATGATAAATTTCGCCGATTCTTTAGGTAATTCACAAGATTATTCCATTGTTATTGTTGTCCTTGACAACAAACGGCCAGAGTTTATTGTTGATGAGTTAATTATTGAAACAAATACAAAAAATATCCTAGATGAACAAGAGGTAATTGATCAATACCGTGACCATGTAAGAAAAATAGGTTTTCATCCAGAGAATATTGAAGTATTAAAAAATGAATACTTAGATAATGAACAAAAAGTAGGATCGTATTATATCTATTTAGGTTATGACATAAATGATGTAAGTCATAATGATCGCATTCTAGTTCATGTAAATAAACATTCAACTGACTATAAATGGATTATTATTCCAGTAAGCTTTCTGTTCATAGCATCCATAAGTTTTGTTTTATATAGAAAAAAGAAAAAGATAGCATAAACTCATTGACACAAAGTCTAAAAAAAGGTATAATTCATTTTGCGCGGGTGTGGCGAAATTGGCAGACGCACTAGACTTAGGATCTAGCGCTTTACGGCATGCAGGTTCAAGTCCTGTCACCCGCACCAATTTGAATTATAGAGGTTTGACATTAAGTCAAGCCTTTTTTAATTTTAACTATATATTTTTAGCAATATACACCATAAAACAAGCGAAAGTGCATTTTATAATACCGAACAATCAAAAATGATTGTTGAAAATAAAAACAACCAAAAATGATT
>DUPY01000018.1 GCA_012838065.1 Acholeplasma sp.
TATAGCCACCAATAACACCACCGACATCTTTTGTACCACTTACAAGTCCCGCACTATAATTATTTCTTACATAAATATAGGTTGTCTTTGTTGAGTATCCCGTTGTTCGATAGACATATAAGTATGTATGTCCTAAGATACCGCCAACATAGTTACGACCAAGTATTTCTCCGCGGTTATAAGAGTTATCGAGTGTTGCCACATTTAAGTGCCCACTAATACCACCAATATAATCTCCGCTTGCATTAATGTCACCATGGTTGTATGTTTGGTCTATTGTTCCGCCATTTAAGTAACCAACAATACCTCCAACATAACTTGTGGCTTCTATGTTTGCTAAGTTATAGACGTTTGTAACTAATCCGCTTTCTTGGTAACCAACAATGCCACCAACATAACTTCCAGCTTTAATACTTCCTGTTACCGATAGATTTTGAATTGTTCCTTTACCAAAGCGTCCAAATAAACCTTGGTAACTATCCGTTGTGTTTCGATTTAATATAAATTGAGCGTTATTACCATCAAAAGAACCATAGAACGGTTTTCCATTAATACCGATTGGACTAAAATCACCAAGGTTAAAAGTTAGTTTCCCGTCTGCAACTTTATAAAAAACGCCTTCAAATGTATTACCATTTTCAATTTTACGTTTTAAATCAACTAAGTCTTGAACTTCACGTATAATAAATGGACGACTTAAAGAACCAATACCATTAATGATGTTAATTTCAATAAGTTCTTCAGAACGCGATTTAATTTGTATATTTGCATGATCTGTAAAATATCGAAGTTGCGGATAATATCCATAACTTGACGTAATATCTTCAAATTTCCAATAACTTGTAGCATTTGCAAATTTGCTCGGCATATTGGTAAATAATTCTTCTGTTGTTAATCCTACAACACCTTCTGTCGTATTTTTAACAGCAGATGGTTTTACTTTTCCATCGGGTTGATCATAGTTTGCGATAACCGTAATGTCATAGTAAAGATTTACACGATTTGTTTTATTCGTATATGGCGATCCGCCATAGCTTGTTCTATTTTTGTTATAAGCACCGATTACACCACCAACATTATTTGTCGCTGATACTTTACCAGCATTATATCCATTTGTAATATTTAATGGTGTCTGCGCTGTTGAATAACCAGTTGTACGATAAACATAAAGGTATGTATAGCCTACAAGTCCGCCGACATAACTATTACCAACAACTTCTCCGCGATTGTACATTTGCGTTAATGTACCGACATTTAAAAAACCTACAAGTCCACCGACATAGTTTACACCGGTGATGTTTGCTGTATTATACACGTTACGTATGGTACTACCCGTATTCACTTGACCAACAACGGCTCCGACATAGTTTTGACCTTTAATAAAACCAGAAACACTAAAATTTTCTACAACGGCATTTTGTATAAAACCAAAAAGACCAACATAGTTGGTTGTTTCTTTATTTATTGAAAGTTTAAAGTTAACGCCTGAACCATCGAAAGTTCCTGAAAAAGGTTTGCCGCTAGTACCAATTGGCGTAAAATCACCTAAGTTAATTTCACTAATGCCTGCAGCAACGACAATAACTTTTCCACTGAAGGAATTTCCTGATGCAACTTCACTAGCAAGTGTGTACATATCTTCTGCACTACCAATAACGTAAGGATCTGTCTCCGTTCCAGCCTCACTCATAAATGTTGTTGCATATGCCGGTTCTCGGTACGCAATCATTGTAGAATCATGGTGTGTTGTATTCTTCGTGGTGTTGATTACATTTAATAAAATGAGAAAACTTACTAAAAAGAACAATGAAGCGATTACAACTAGAATCAACCTATTTCTTTTCACCTTGTCAACTCCAATCACGATAAATAATAAAAGATAGACTATGTGCCAGTGCAAATAGTCTATCTTATTAACGCGATAGTCGTACGTGCAACTGGCTACCATTTTACAGGCCCTATAGCTTTGCGTCGCCAGATTTCTCTGGGTTTGCCGATTAACTTGATTTTGATTTGTATATATATATACAACTATGTCTCTACATTACTTATTATAGACTAATTGCAAGTAAATTGCAACCAAAATTGCATATTATAGCACTTTCTAGGGAAAAAACATTTATTTTGCTCAACATTTTTTTAAAAAAAGAAAAATTGGCTTTATACCGTTTTTTCGGGCTTATTATGCCATTAAGTCATTCTACTGATAGTTTATAATGCTTATAAAATTGTATAAAAAAAGACTTGATCGCTCAAGTCTTTGTAATGATTAATTTTTATACGAATTCGATAATTGCCATTGGCGCCGCATCGCCACGTCTTGGTACGGTTTTGATAATACGAGTATAGCCACCTTTTCTATCTTTAAAGCGTGGTCCTAGTTCATCAAATAATTTTTGAAGTGCATTTTGACCTTCTTTAACTTCTTCAAATCTAACGGTTTCGGCAGCTTTTCTTCTGGCACTTAAAGAACCATCTTTAGCTAACGTAATCATTTCGTCTGCTAATTTTTTTAATTCTTTAGCTTTTGCTTCAGTTGTAGTAATTGATTCATGAATAATGATGTCCGTTACTAAATCACGTAGTAAAGCTTTTCTTTGATCGCTTGTTCTTCTTAATCTACTGTAAGCCATGATTTTACTCCTTTTCTTCGTCGTCTTCTAAATCAAACTTATCGTTTTTAGAACTATTAATAAATTCTAAACCATGTTCTGCTAATTTTTCTTTAAGTTCTTTAAATGATTTTCTACCTAAAGAACGTAGACGCATTACATCTTCTTCTGTTTGACTAACAATTTGACCTACGGTATAAATGCCTGATCTCTTTAATGAGTTAAACAATCTTACCGATAAATCTAATTGTTCAATTTTCATATCTAATTTTTTGTTAACTGGTTCTTCTGTTTTTTCAAAAACGAAACTCATGTTTTGTGCTGATTCACTAATCTCAACAATAATTGAGAAGTAGTCAATTAACATTTTAGATGCGATAGCTAATGCTTCTTTACCTTCAATTGCACCATTGGTTTCAATCTCTAAATGTAATTCATCAGCATCACCACGTGTTTTTTCAACATGATAAGCTACACGTGTTACTGGAGTATAGATAGAATCAATTGCTATAACACCAGCTTGACCGTAGTTAAATGCTTTATTTTTTTCAGCACTCACATAGCCAACGCCACGTCTAACAGTAACTTCCATTGCTAATTTACCACCTTTTGCTAAAGTAGCAATTTCTTGGTCTGGGTTAACAATAGTTACCCCATCAACACGGTGGAAGTCTCCTGCTCTAACTTTTCCTTCAGTATCTTTGTATAGTTCTAATTTTTGTTCGTAATTAGGATCGTCTGAATCAACTGTGAAAATAACTTTTTTCAAGTTTAAAACAATACCCATAACATCTTCATAAACGCCTTCGATTGTGGAGAACTCATGCTCTACACCATCAATTTTCACATTAACAATGGCAGCGCCTGGAAGTGATGATAATAACACACGTCTTAATGCGTTTCCTAATGTAATACCATAACCTCTTTCAAGTGGCGCAATCGTGAATTTAACGCCGTTTAGATTATCTCTGCCATCTTCAGTTTTTGTTACTTCAACAACTGATGTTGGTTTTTCAAACTTTAAATCTTTCACTAGTTTCCCCCCCTAGAATTATCCACGAGGACGTTTTGGTGGTCTACATCCGTTATGTGGAACTGGTGTTACGTCTTTAATTGCTGTAATTTCTAAACCTGCAGCTTGTAGCGAACGAATCGCTGCTTCTCTACCTGGTCCTGGTCCTTTAACTGAAACCTCTACTTTAATCATACCTGCGTCCATAGCTGCTTTAGCCGCTGTTTCAGCTGACATTTGAGCCGCAAAAGGCGTTGATTTACGACTACCTTTGATGCCTAGAGCACCTGATGAACACCAAGCAACTGCATTACCGTCCATGTCGGTAATTGTTACGATTGTATTATTGAAAGTTGTATGAATGTGGGCAACACCAAGGGGAATATTTTTCTTAACTTTACGTTTTGTTTGTTTTTTACGAGCCATGATTTATTCCTCCTTATTTCTTCTTGCCGGTGATTGGTTTCGCTTTACCTCTACGTGTACGTGCGTTATTTCTTGTGTTTTGTCCACGTACAGGTAATCCTTTACGATGGCGAATGCCACGGTAAGAACCAATTTCCATTAATCGTTTGATATTTAATGTAACTTCTCTACGTAAGTCACCTTCTACTGTGTAGTTTACTACTTCAGTTCTAATGTTGTTTAATTGATCTTCTGTAAGATCTTTAACTCTAATGTCTTCACTAACATTTGCAGCTTCTAAGATTTTCTTAGCTGTTGAAATGCCAATACCATATACATAAGTCAACGAAATTACTACGCGTTTATCGCGTGGTACGTCAACACCTGCTATTCTTGCCATAGTATCTCCTTTTTAACCTTGTCTTTGGTTATGTCTTCTATTTTTTTTGTTAATAACGTAAACGCGACCTTTACGTCTTACGATGATGTCGTCTTCGCTACGTTTTTTTACTGATGCTCTTACTTTCATCTTTTACATTCTCCTTATTTACGGCGATACGTAATACGTCCGCGGCTTAAATCGTATGGTGACAATTCTACTACAACTTTATCACCAGGTAAAATGCGTATGTTATTCATACGGATTTTACCAGATACATGCGCTAGAACGACGTGCCCGTTTTGTAATTCTACTTTAAATTTTGTGTTGGGTAAAACTTCAATGACTTTAGCTTCTACTTCGATCAAATCTTCTCTTGCCATAACTTCACTCCTTTTTAAGGTCGGTTAATATTTCATAACCGTCATCTGTAATAACAATCATATGCTCAAAATGCGCACTTGGTTTACGATCTAAAGTAATCGTAGTCCAGTTGTCTGACAATATACGCACTTCTTTTGTTCCCATGTTAAACATTGGTTCCACGCAGAATGTCATGCCTTTTTTTAGAATAGGACCTTCGCCAGCTTTTCCAAAGTTCGGAACATACGGTTCTTCATGTAATGATTGTCCAATTCCATGACCTGTAAACTCTTCTACAATGCCATAACCAAACGGTTTAGCATAACTTTCAATTGCATGTGATATATCAGAAACACGATTGCCAGGTTTTGCTTGTTTCAAGCCTTCATACAATGCATTTTCTGTGACAGTTAATAATTGAGCTATTTCAGGACGGATGTTTCCTACTGGATATGTCTTAGCAGCATCGGCGTGATAACCTTTATAGTTAACTCCGATATCAATAGTGATAATGTCGCCTTCTTTTAATATTTTCTTTTTAGAAGGTATTCCGTGCACAACCACTTCATTAACTGATGTACATAAACTTCCAGTAAATCCATGATAGTTCTTAAAAGATGGGGTTGCACCATGACTTTTAATGAAATTTTCTGCAAGTAAATCGAGTTCCAATGTTGAAATGCCTGGTCGAATATGTCCCTCTAACATTTCTCTTGTTAAAGCTAATATTTCACCAGCTTTTCTCATAAGTTCAATTTCACGTTCTGATTTAATCAATATCACTAAGTTCACCTATTACTTTTAATACACTCTGATGCGTTCCCATAATTGTTCCTGCGCCATCAACCTCAACTAATAAACCTTTTTCTTTATAATATTCGATAACTGGTTCCGTTTGATTACGGTAAATTGTTAAGCGTTTAAGAACAGTTTCTGGCATATCATCTTCTCTTTGAATAATTTTTGCCCCATCAAAGTCACATAACCCTTCAACTTTAGGTTTTTTATTAAGCAAATGATATGTTGCACCACAAACTGGGCATACTCTTCTTCCGGAAAGTCTTTCAACGATTTCATCATCTTTACCATTAATAAAGACAACAACATCAAGTTTTTGACCTTTCTCTTTCAGCATGTTATCAAGCGCTTCTGCTTGGAAAACAGTTCGCGGATAACCATCGAATAAAAAGCCTTTTTCACAATCCTTTTCCATTAAACGGTAAGCCACAACGTCATTGGTAACATCATCAGGGACAAACTCGCCCCTGCTGATAAAATTATGGATAATTTTACCAACAGGTTTGTCCGTTTGTGTTAATGATCTGAATATTTGTCCAGTAGAAATATGGGGGATTTGATAATGCTCTTTCAATAACTCGGCTTCTGTACCTTTACCGACACCGGGAGGTCCAATAAGAATAATACGCATTTTGTCCCATTTCCTTTTCTTTATTTTTTGAAAATACCTTGATATTCTTCTTTCTCTGCATCTGTTTCAACTTGTTGTGTTGTTTCAACTGCAACACCAACTACGATCAGTAAACTTGTACCACCGATTGTAATTGCTGAACCTGTAAATCCAAAAATTTGTGAAATAATAATTGGAAGTACAGCTAATACGACAAGATATACTGTACCTAAAACTGTAATTTTAAATAACAATCTTGCAATGAAGTTTTTGGTATCTTCACCTGGTTTAACACTTGGAATGTAAGCATTAGACTTCTGTAAGTTGTCTGCCATTTTGTTAGGATCAATTGTTAAAAACGCATAGAAGAATGAGAATAAAACAATTAATATAACATATAGAATAAATCCTATTGGCATTTGGTTATTAAAGATTTGGTTAATCCAAATCGATACGTTACTTCCTGAACTTTGTGATAAACCAACAAATGTTAAGGGAATACTCATAATCGTTGAAGCAAAGATTACTGGAATAACTCCAGAACTATTTAATTTAATCGGAATATGAGAATCACTCTTACCTTGACGGTTGGCATATTGAATTGGAACTTTACGAGTTGCAATTTGTAAATAAACAACTCCAAGTAAGATTGCTAGGAATAATACCAACACGAAGATGTATAATACAACGTTCCAACCAGTTAAATTAGCACCTAAATATTTTTGATTTAATGATGTAATCATAACTGGGAAACTTGTTACGATACCAGCAACGATCAAGATTGATGTTCCGTTACCAATACCTTTTTTAGTAATCAAGTCACCGATGTAAATTGAAAATGCTGTACCAGCAGTAATTGTTAACGCCATGTAAATGAAGTGCAATGCATTTGCTTCAATAATACTTGGAATTAAAATATTACCTGGTGTACCATATGCAAGACCTAAGAGTAAGCCTAAGCCTTGAATAAAGGCTAATGCAATCGCTAAATATCTTGTAATACGGTTTAGTTTTTGTTTACCTGAATCGCCTTGTTCACTAAGTTCTTTTAATGAAGGTAACACCATTTGTAATAATTGAACGACAATAGATGCTGTAATATATGGTGAAATACCTAAAGCTAGAATTGATGATTGTGCGAGAGCTTGACCACTAAAGTTGTTTAAAATGTCTAAGAATGAACCGCTAGTTGCAATAGCGTTTCTAATAAGTGAAGTATCTAATAGCGGAATTGGAATATGACTAACAATTCTAAAAATTAATAATAACCCTAACGTGATAGCTAGGCGAACCATAACTGTTTTATTACTTAGAACCTTCGTTATACGTCTCCACATATTATAAGACCTCTACAGTCCCACCAGCACTTGCAATTTTTTCAGCAGCATTAGCTGAAAAGCGATGCGCTTTTACAGTGATTTTTTTCTCTAAGTTACCATTTGCTAAAACTTTAACACCTGATAAAACTTTTTTGATAACACCACGTGCTACTAATACCTCTGGTGTTACAACTTCACCGTCATTGAATACGTTTAAGTCATCTAAATTGATAACTGTGTATTCAACACGGTTGACATTTTTGAAGCCTCTTTTAGGAATTCTTTGGAAGAAAGGAATTTGTCCCCCTTCAAATCCAGGACGAGTACCGCCACCACTTCTAGCTAATTGACCTTTCGATCCTTTACCAGCAGTTTTACCAGTACCACTACCAGGGCCTCTACCTAAACGTTTTCTTGCTTTTCTGGCACCTTCAACAGGTTTTAATTCGTTTAACATAATGCCCCTCCTTAAACTTCTTTAACGCTAACTAAATGACTGATTGTTTGAATCATACCTTTAATAGCTTCGTTTTCTTCTTTTACAACTACTTGATTGATTTTTTTCAAACCTAATGCATGTGCGGTTTTTACTTGATTAGGTTTACGGCCGATTAGGCTACGTACTAATTTAATTTCTAATTTCATATTACGCCAACTCCGATACATCAATGCCACGTAATGCAGCAACTTGTTCAGCAGTTCTTAATTGTTTTAATCCTTCGAATGTTGCACGAACCATGTTAATAGGTGTGCTTGTTCCTAAAGATTTAGATAAGATGTCGTTAACGCCAGCAAGTTCAAAGATTGAACGTACCGCACCACCGGCGATAACCCCAGTACCTTCAGATGCTGGTTTTAAGAATACTTTACCTGCACCGAATTCGCCTGTTATTGTGTGTGGAATTGTAGTTCCAACGATTGGAACTGTGATTAAATTTGATTTTGCATGTTCAATTGCTTTTTTGATTGCATCAGGTACTTCAGCAGCTTTGCCTGTACCGAATCCGATAACACCTTTTTTATTTCCTACAATTACTAAAGCAGAGAAACGGAAACGACGTCCACCTTTAACAACTTTGGTAACACGGTTTATCGCAACAACACGTTCTTCAAATTCTTTTGTTTCTTCTTCAAAATTTCTTCTAGCCATGTTATCCCTCCTTTAGAATTGTAAGCCAGCTTCTCTAGCGGCATCAGCTAAAGCTTTGATTCGTCCATGGTATAAATAACCACTACGGTCGAATACAACTTTAGTAACTCCACCTTTAAGCGCTTTTTCAGCAATTAATTTACCTACTGCTTTAGCTGCTTCTACGTTCGCAACTTTAAGCCCTAGTTCAGCACTATTTGCACTAAATAGTGTTGTTTGATTTACATCATCAATGAGTTGTATGTAAAACTGTTTGTTTGAACGGTACACTGACATTCTTGGTCTTTCAGCGCTACCGATTACGGTTTTACGAATTCGAAGATGACGCTTTTGTCTTGTAATGTTTTTACTTAATTTTTTTATCATCTACAAATCCTCCTATTTAGCCGTCTTTCCAGCTTTTCTAGCTACATACTCATCAACATAACGAATACCTTTTCCAAGATATGGTTCTGGTTTACGCACTGCTCTGATGTTTGCAGCAAACTCTCCAACAACTTGTTTATCAATACCTTCAATAGTAATTTCAGTATTTTTAGGTAATGTAACAGTTACGTTTTGTGGGATTTCAAATTCAACAGGGTGAGAGTAACCCACGTTTAATACCACTTTATTTCCTTGAAGTTGTGCTCTATAACCAACCCCACGGATTTCTAATTGTTTTTTGAATCCTTCACTTACACCATGAACCATGTTAGCTAACAATGCTCTTGTTGTACCATGAATTTTTCTTGTAAAAATATCATTGTCAGGTCTTGAAATAGTAATTTCATTTCCTTCTTGATTGATTGTTAATTTTTCGTTAAATTGGAACTCAAGTTCGCCTTTTGGTCCTTTAACAACAACATGGTTGTTAGCACCAATAGTAACGGTAACGTTAGCTGGAACTTGAATCACCTTATTTCCTATACGTGACATAAGTTTTCCTCCTAATTACCATACATAAGCGAGCACTTCGCCGCCAACTTGCGCTAAACGCGCTTCACGATCAGTTAAAATACCTTTTGAAGTAGATATTAATGCGATTCCTAGTCCGTCTAATACTTTAGGTAGTTGTTCTACTTGAGCATACACACGAAGACCTGGTTTCGATATCCTTTTTAATCCTCTAATTACACGTTCGTTTGTTGATGTGTATTTTAAAGTCACTACGATTTTAGCTGAAACGCCTTCACCTTGTTTTTCAAATCCTACAATATAGCCTTCTTTTTTAAGAACTTTTAAGATTTCTAATTTTAATTTTGAGGCTGGCATTTCAACAGTTGCATGACGCATTCTGTTTGCGTTTCTGATACGCGTAAGCATATCAGCAATTGGATCAGTCATAACCATAAGTTTTCCTCCTTCTTACCAGCTCGCTTTTTTAACGCCTGGTAATTCTCCTTTGTGTGCAAGTTCACGGAATGTAATACGTGAAACACCGAATTTACGGATGTATCCACGTGGTCTACCATCAAGTGCATCACGATTTCTTAATCTTGTAGCTGAAGCGTTTCTAGGTAATTTAGCTAACCCTTCATAGTCGCCTCTCGCTTTTAATTCTTCTCTGATTTCTCTGTAACGTTCAACAATAACTCGACGTTGTTCGTTTTTCACAATTTTTGATTTTTTAGCCATACAAACGCCTCCTTATTTCTTAAACGGCATACCAAGGTGAGTTAATAATGCTCTACCTTCTTGGTCTGTTTTAGCCGTTGTTACAATAACGATATCTAAGCCTCTTACCTTTTTAACTTTGTCTAAGCTAACTTCGGGGAAGATAATTTGTTCTTTGATACCCACAGTATAGTTACCGCGACCATCGAAAGCGTTTGATGAAATACCTCTAAAGTCACGTACACGTGGTAATGCAATTGAAACTAATTTGTCTAAGAAGTAATACATACGTTCACCTCTTAAAGTTACTTTAGTACCAATTGGCATACCTTCTCTTAATTTAAAGTTAGAAATTGATTTCTTAGCTTTAGTAATTACTGGTTGTTGACCAGCAATTAATTTTAATTCTTCAACTGCATCATCTAATACTTTTGCATTAAATACTGCGTCGCCGACACCCATGTTTAAAACAATTTTTTCGATTTTTGGAACTTCCATAATAGAGGAATATTCAAATTGTTTCATAAGTTCTTTAACTACAGTTGTTTCATAATGTTCTCTTAATCTACTCATTTACTTATCCTCCTTATTTGTCCAATCTCTCGCCTGATTTTGCTACTCTTACCTTTTTACCGTCAATAACTTTCATGTAAACTCTTGTTGGTTTGCCAGTTTTTGGATCGATAAGTGCAACGTTTGAAACATGAATAGGTGCTTCTTTTTCAATAATGCCACCTTTGTCGTTAGCACCGGTTGGTCTTTGGTGTTTCTTAACTAAGTTAACACCTTCAACTAATACACGGTCTTCATCTTTAAATACACGTAGGACACGACCTGTTCTACGAGTTTTATTTCCTTTTTTATCCGTTACGAAACGGTCACGTCCAGCAATAACTGCGACTGTATCTCCAGCTTTAATTTTCATTTGCTAGACCTCCTTATAAAACTTCTGGAGCAAGTGATACGATCTTCATGAAGTTCTTATCTCTTAACTCTCTTGCCACTGGCCCGAAAATACGAGTTCCACGTGGGTTTAAATCTTCTTTAATAATAACTGCTGCATTTTCATCAAATTTGATGAATGATCCGTCTGGTCTTCTTAAGCCTGATTTTGTTCTAACGATTACCGCTTTAACAATATCACCTTTTTTAACAACACCAGCAGGAGCTGCCTTTTTAACAGTAACAATAACAACATCACCAATATTAGCATAGCGACGACGAGTACCACCTAATACTTTAATAACTAGTACTTCTTTAGCACCGCTATTATCAGCGACAGTCAATCTACTTTCTTGTTGTATCATCTTTTAGACCCTCCCTTACACCAATTCAGCCTTAGCAACGATTGCTAATAGACGGAATCTTTTTGTTTTTGACAATGGTCTAGTTTCCATGATTGTTACACGGTCGCCAATTTTAGCAAGACCTTCTTCATCATGAACATGGAATTTTTTAGAAACTTTAATTCTTTTTCCATATAATGGTGATTTTTTGTAACTATCTACGACAACAGTAATTGTCTTATCCATTTTGTCGGATACGACAGTTCCCGTATAAACTTTTCTTTGATTACGTTCCATATTTCGTATCCTCCTTATTCTCTTTCACTAATGATTGTCTTCATTTGTGCAATAGTTTTTCTGATTTGGCTCAATCTAGCTGTATTTTCTAGTTGTCCAACAGCTAGTTGAAAGCGTAGGTTGAACAACTCTTTTTTAAGCTCTACGATTTTCTTTTCTAAATCAGGTGTGCTGATTTTTCTAATTTCTGACGCTTTCACGCTTGTTCACCTCTTTTTACAACTTTACATTTGATTGGCAGTTTGTGGCTTGCAAGTCTTAATGCTTCTCTAGCAACAGACTCAGCTACACCTGCAATTTCAAACATAATCTTTCCTTCTTTAACTACAGCCACCCAGTGGTCTGGAGCACCTTTACCAGAACCCATACGCACTTCAAGTGGTTTTTTTGTTTTTGCTAAGTGAGGGAAAATATTAATCCATACTTTACCCACACGTTTCATATGTCTTGTCATCGCGATACGAGCCGCTTCAATTTGTCTGTTCGTGATCCATGCACCTTCTAAAGCAACTAATGCATATTCACCATTAACAATTTGATTAACCCCTTTAGCTTTACCTTCGTAACTAACGCGATGAGGGCGACGATATTTAGTTCTTTTTGGCATTAACATAATTATTTCGCTCCTTTACCGCTTCTTGGTTGGCGTGGACGACGATCTCTTGAATGAGACGCGCGTTCGTTAGCCTTTTTGATGTTTTCTTCTCTAGTTTGTCCTGGTAAAACTTCGCCGTTGTAAATCCATACTTTAACGCCTAGAATACCATAAGTTGTTTTAGCTTCTGCAGTTGCATAATCAACGTCAGCGCGTAGTGTATGTAAAGGAACTTGTCCTTCTGAATACCCTTCGCTTCTTGCCATTTCAGCGCCGCCTAAACGACCTGAAACGATTGTTTTAACCCCTTTAGCACCTGCTTTAAGAGCTCTTTGGATCGCAATCTTTTGAACTCTTCTAAATGAAGCACGGTTTTCTAATTGTTCAGCCATACTTTGTGCAACTAGTGATGCCACTTTTTCTGGTCTTTGAACTTCAACCACGTTAAAGATAATCTCTTTATTTGTTAGTTTTTCTAATTTCTCAACAGTTTGTTTTTTGGTTTCGGCTTCTCTACCAATAACAACACCTGGTTTTGCAGTGTGTAATGTAATTTTTACACGATCTTTTTTGCCTTTAATACGCTCGATTTCGATGTGAGAAACAGCAGCGTTTTTATAAGTTTTATTTAAGAATTCTCTGATTTCAGCATCTTCTTTAACTAATGCAGGCACTTCTTTCTTTTCAGCGTACCATCTTGAATCCCAGTTACGGATGATACCAACACGTAAACCAATTGGATTAACTTTTTGACCCATGTTTTCTCACCTACTCTCTTTCTGCTACTACTACTGTGATGTGGCTAGTTCTTTTTTGGATCAAGTCGCCTTGACCTTTAGCTCTAGGCATCATTCTTTTCAATCTTACGCCTTCGTTTACGTAAGCTTCTTTAACATATAATTTTTCGACATTTGCACCATTGTTGTGCTCAGCGTTTGCGATTGCACTGTTTAACACTTTTAAAACAACTGGCGATGCTCCGCGTGGAGTAAACATTAAGATAGCTTGTGCTTCCTTAACATCTTTACCTCTAATAAGATCAATAACTAATCTTACTTTTCTTGGCGCAATGCGAACGGTTTTAGCGATTGCTTTAGTTTCCATATTTATGCACCCTCCAATTATTTCTTCTTCGCTTTTTTGTCATCTTTTGAATGACCGCGATATGTACGTGTTGGCGCAAATTCGCCCAATTTATGTCCAACCATGTCTTCTGTAATGTATACAGGTACATGTTCTTTACCGTTATATACGGCTATCGTGTGTCCAACGAAATTAGGGAAAATCGTTGAACGGCGTGACCAAGTTTGAATCACTTTTTTCTCGTTTGCTGCATTAAGTTTTTCAACTTTTACCATTAAATGGCTGTCAACAAAAGGTCCTTTTTTTAATGAACGTGCCATAATTTCCTCCTATTATTTCGTACGACGACGAACGATTAGATCGTTAGACGCTTTTTTAGTGTCACGTGTTTTAATACCACGTGTTTTTTTACCCCAAGGTGTCATTGGTGATTTTCTACCGATTGGTGTACGTCCTTCACCACCACCGTGTGGGTGATCGTTAGGGTTCATAACTGAACCACGAACTGTTGGTCTAACACCTAGGTGTCGTGTTCTACCAGCTTTACCGATATTAACAAGTTCCCAAGATTCGTTACCAACTGTACCAACTGTAGCACGACATGTACCTAAGATTTTACGCACTTCACCAGATTGTAATCTTACTAATACATATTTATCTTCACGCGCTAAGATTTGTGCTGATGCACCAGCAGAACGCGCGATTTGTCCACCTTTACCTGGTTTTAATTCAATATTATGAATGAATGTACCAACTGGAATGTTCATAATTGGTAATGCATTACCTACTTTAATATCTGCTTCTGGTCCAGAAACAATTTCTTGTCCAACTGTTAATGATTTTGGAGCTAAGATATATCTCTTTTCACCATCTACATAATGGATAAGCGCAATGTTTGCTGTACGGTTTGGATCGTACTCAATTGTTGCAACTTTTCCAACAATACCATCTTTATTTCTTTTAAAATCAATTACACGATACTTTCTTTTAGCACCGCCGCCGATGTGTCTTACAGTAATTTTACCTGTATTGTTACGGCCGCCTGTTTTTGAAATTGGCTCAAGTAGTGATTTTTCAGGAGTAGATGTTGTAATTTCATCGAATGTTAAAACACTCATGTTACGACGTCCATTGGTCGTCGGTTTATATTTTTTAACCGCCATTAGTTAAACCTCCTCTAGTTTTTCACACATTAAACAGTGAATGCGTCAATTTTTTGACCATCAACTAATTTAACGACTGCTTTTTTGTAAGCTGATTTGTATCCTTCGTATTTACCCATTCTTTTGAATTTTGGTAATACGTTTGCTGTATTTACGCTTAATACTTTTACATTGAAGATTGCTTCAACAGCTTTTTTGATTTCAACTTTGTTAGCTTTTGTATCAACTTTAAAAGTATAGCGATTTTGTTGTTCAACCAATTTCATTGATTGCTCAGTAATAATTGGTGCCTTAATAATGTCATAATACTTAGTCATTGCTTAGGACCTCCTCTAAAACCGCAACTGCTGCTTTAGTGATCACTAGTGTTTTTGTATTTAATAAGTCATAAACACTTACATGGTCAACTTGAGCAAACGCTACTGTTGGAATGTTTCTTGCAGCTAAGATTTCGTTATCTGAGAATTCTGTTGCAACAAGTAACACTTTTCCTTTTATATTTAATGTATTTAAGAATGCTTGGAAATCTTTTGTTTTTCCACTTGCAATTTGTAATTGGTCAATAACGATTAAGTTATTATTTGCTTGTAAATAAGATAATGCTGAACGTAAAGCTAATTGACGAACTTTCTTATTAACTTTAACTGCATAACTTCTTGGTGTTGGACCAAATACAACACCACCACCACGCCATTGTGGTGAACGAATTGAACCTTGTCTTGCACGACCTGTTCCTTTTTGTCTCCATGGTTTTCTACCGCCACCAGATACTTCGCTACGATTTTTAACGTCGTGAGTACCTTGTCTCATTGCTGCTCTTTGAGCATTAACAACATCGTATAACGCTTGTTGGTGTGGTTCAATACCGAATACATAATCTGATAATTCAATTTTTTCTACTGATTTACCAGTTTGATTAATAATATCAACTTTTGGCATGTTTACCCTCCTCACTTAGCGCTCTTAACAGCAGTTTTAACCATTACTAAACCTTTTTTAGGTCCTGGAATGCTACCGCTAATTAATAATAATTGATTTTCTGTGTCAACACCAACAACTTTTAAGTTTTGTAGTGTAACGCGTTCAAAGCCCATATGTCCTGGTAAGTTTTTACCTTTCATATTTCCTTTAATTGCGCCCATTGAACCTGGGCCTCTGTGGTATCTAGATCCGTGAGTCATTAGTCCTCTTGCTTGGTTGTGTCTCTTAATTGAACCAGCGAATCCTTTACCTTTTGATGTTCCGACAACATCTACTACATCGCCTACTGCGAATATTTCGTTGCTAACGACTTCCCCTACGCTTAAGTTTGATAATTCGTTGGTTGCCGCTTTAAAACGAAATTCTCTAACGAAGCGCTTAGGTGCTGTATTAGCTTTTTTCACGTGCCCTAATTCAGGCTTGTTACTTAATTTGTCGCGTTTAGATTCAAATCCAACTTGTGTAGCTACATAACCATCTGTCTCAACAGTTTTTTGTTGAAGAACAACGTTATCAGCAACATCCACGACAGTAACTGGAATCAACACGCCATTTTCATCGAAAATTTGTGTCATCCCAAGTTTTCTACCTAAGATTCCTTTTGCCATGTTTTTACCTCTTTCTTATTTTTAAATTATTTCTTTAAAACAATATCGATACCTGATGGTAAATCGATGTGCATTAATGCATCAATCGTTTTAGCATTTGGTTCAACAATTTGGATTAATCTTTTGTGAGTTCTACGTTCAAATTGTTCACGTGAATCTTTGTTAACGTGTGGTGAACGTAAAATTGTGAAAATTTCTTTTTCAGTTGGTAGTGGAATTGGTCCTTGAACTACTGCTCCTGTTTTTAATGCACTTTCAACAATTTTTTTCGCTGCATCATCGATTAATCTGTGATCGTATGCTTTTAAACGAATTTTGATAATATCTTTTGCCATTTATATAAACTCCTTCCGCCTATAATCTTTGTATAGACTTGCTCCATGAAAATTCCTCTTACACAGACAACGGCTATCCGTGTACCGACAACCTTCCATTTCACAGCCTGCTCTTACGTGCGTTTATTATTATAATCGATACCCCATCTAATTGCAACCTCTATTGTGTATTTTCTTCTCTTTTTTGCTTTTTCAGTAAATTTTTAGCGTAAATACCCTTATATTTACCTCTTCTACTCATATAATTATTAATTACGCGTTGGAAAATCGATATTTGGTCGTTAAAAACACCAAAATTTCTGAAGCCCATTTTAAAAAGTTTTTCTAGAATTTCTTCATTATTTAATAGCCTTCCAAATAAAATGTACTGTTTTTTCTTTTTCTTACAAAACTCTTTTAAATACCTTAAGTCATCTCCAAATTCATGAAAAAAATCATCTTTAGATATATATTTTATCGTATATTCTTCCTCTACAAGCTTATCTAAATTAACTAAGAATACATGCATCTCGATATAGTCATCGATATAGTTTAAAACCGATTCTGTTTCTACACACATACCATATTTTTTTAAGTTGTTACTTTCAAACAATGCATACCAGTAATCCGACTCTATTGTGTTCATTAAGTCCGAAACGACATATGTTTTATCCATAGGATAAACATCGTTTATTTTTCTAAATACATTTTCAAAACTATGCCAGAAAAGCACTGCATTTCTCACACCAAGTTCATCACGCATTGTTTTATATTGTTTTTCAGATATCAATGTCGAAAACTGAACAATGACATCCTTTCTATCGTATATATTCAATAAAAACTTAACCTTTGTTTCGTATTCATATATAACCATTGTTTGGATGTTATATAAGTTAAACTTCTCTTCTTTTTTGATTGTTTCATATGCTTCGTTCTTTAATCTTTGAATGGTTTCTAAATCCATCAAATAATCTCTGTAACGCGCTTGGACAGCTTCTTTTATATCTACATCAACACAAGCACAATCATTACTTAAAACGCTAATGCAAGCGTACAAAAAAGAAAGGGCGTCTAAACAACGATTACCCATAACATTATACATATTATGACCATCTTGATAAACACCCTCAATAAATCGATTAATTTTTTCAAAATTTGGACCAAAATTCATATTAAAGTCCTTAATGATTCTATTTATTTCAACAATTGTGTTTGGCTTTTGAATTTCATCTTTCTCGGTGTTAATGATTTTCTTGAAATACTGACTTTGATTCATATGCCTCCCTAACTTCCTATAACTACTATAAACGATCTTTTACTAAATGTGCCGCTCCAAATGCACCAGCTTTATTTCCTAAACTTGCAAGTACAATTGGTGTGTATATTGTTTTGTAGCGTGCATTTTTTTGATAACTTTCAATAATTTTATCAAGTAAAAATTTACCGCTAGCCGCAATCCCGCCTCCAATAATAAAGACTTCTGGATCGACAATCATCGCGATGTTAGCAGCACTTTCACCGATTACATTTGCTACACGATTAACTGTTTTTAAAGCCGGGCCATCACCCATTTTTGCAGCATCAAAAATACGTTTAACTGTTAAATCATTTAAATCGACAACGGTCTTTTCTAAAATACTGTATTGTTTCATTAGTCTGAAAATACCCTTTGTTCCTGCAATTTGTTCTAAACAGCCATTTTTTCCACAGCCGCAAACTTCTCCTTCAAAACCATCGAATACTTTCATATGCCCAAATTCAGATGCAGCTCCGTTTTTTCCTTCAATGAGTTTGCCATTAATAATTAAACCGCCACCAACACCGGTGCCTAACGTGTAAAAAACAGCATTTTCATAAGGTGTTTTTAGTTCTTTATTTTCACCAAATGCAGCTAAAGACGCATCATTACCTACTGCGACTTTCATATGTTTCGGTAATCGTAATTTCATTGATTCTTCAATGTTTAAATCATTTAGTCCAACATTTGCACATATGTCGACACAACCACCAATAACTGGACATGGTATAGCAAGACCGACGCCTTTAACATGATCAAATGTTGTTCCTAATTCCTCACAAACTTTTTGCATGTTTAAAACAATAGCATCAAAAATTGCTGTGTCTTGATGCTCGTTTGGTGTTGGAAAATCTGTTAATTTAACGAGTTTTACATTCGGTAATTCGAATATACCTAATTTGATGTTGGTTCCACCAACATCAACGCCAAAAACATATTGATTCATAATTTTTCTCCTATTTATTCCCTAGATTCAATAGTTATTATATCATTATATATGTTTTTTATAAAGGGCAATTATGCTATTTTCTTGGCTCTATTAAAAGAAAAAACTTTCAATTTGTACAATTGAAAGTTTAATGTTTTAATATTTATTTTTAAAATAACGACTAAGATTTTCAAGTGACTTAACTAACACTTCATCTTTTTCAATGTTAAGGTCCTTAATAACATTATTAATCATATCATTGTGAAATTGATCGTGAATCTTTAATACATCATGCGCTTGTTTTGTTAAGACTAAGAATACACGTCTTCTATCGCTTTCATCGCGATAGCGTTCAACATATTTTTTTCTTACAAGTACATTAATCGATGTTGTCAGTGTGCCTAATGTCACACGCAATTTTTGGGCAACATTTCCCATAGTTGCAACCTCAACGTTTTTAATAGCTTCTAAAACATGAACTTCTGTCATCGACAGTTTCACACCATGTTTTCTTAAGTTTTCACCTTCGATATCAAGAATATGGTTAAAAACTTCTACTAGTAATTCGTTAATAATTTCCTTTGCTGATGTCACGTCAATACCACCTTTTATTTTATTTTAAGACAACATACCCCACACTTAAAGTACCAGGACCAGCGTGTGCACCAACAACCGGTGTCAATGGTAATACTTCTACGGTTACGTCTGGACGTTCTGCTAAAATTAACTGTTTAAACATTTCAGCTTTATCTAAGTTATTTGTATAAGCAATAAATACGTTGACTTTCTTATCTTTAATATCTTCTAGGACAACCTCTAAAAGACGACTTTGCGCCTTCGATGTTGTACGTATTTTTTCAAATGGTACTAAAGCACCATCAGATTGTATGTGTAATAGTGGTTTTATTTTTAGAAGCGTTCCTAAAAAACCACTCGCTGCAGATAGTCTACCATTTTTTACTAAATATTTCAATGTGTCAACAAGTACATATGTTGAAATACTATCTCTTGTTTTTTCTAATTGATCAATAATGTCACGAGCTTTTACGCCTTCTTTAATTAATCTAACCGCTTCTCTAATTAAGTATAGTTCGCCATAGGCAACCCTTCTTGAGTCAATCACATAGACATTAACGCCTTCAACTAGTGATTTGGCAAGAATTGCACCTTGGAACGTACCACTTAATCTTGATGAAATTGTAATAACAATGATGTGTGTATATCCTTCGTTTTTCATTTTTTCATAAACATCAGCGATTTTACCGGTTGCCGTTTGTGCAGTGGAAATTGCGATGTCGGGATTTGCAACGACACGATCATAAAAATCTTGTGCTTTTAGATCGATAAAATCTTGATATTCTTGCCCATCTAAATTCAATATTTGTCTAATTACTTCTACTGGATAATTGATGTTTACGTAGTCGATGCCAGATGTGCTGCATGCTACAAGCCCAATTTTCTCTACCATATTTTTGTTCTCCTTATATTAAAAATGTTTTGATATTCAAATTATATTTCTATATTAACATAATTTTTATAATTTACAAAAAATATGTTTGCAATTCTTACTTTTTATTAAAATATGTGTCAAGCACATCCATCATCTCATTTTTAGTTTTTGCTTGGCTTAAGTTTTTGCGAACCTCGCTTGCGTTTTCTAATCCACGTAAATACCATGTACTATGTCCACGCATTTCTAAAATACCAATATGCTCACCTTTTGTTTCAACAAGCGCATTTAAGTGATTTACAATCATTGTATAAATTTCGTCATTTGTTGGTCTAGGTGGTGTTTCACCTGTATTTAGATACGTATTAATTTCTCTAAAAATCCATGGGTTTCCAAGCGCCGCTCTACCAATCATTACCGCATCACATCCGGTATACTCTAACATGTGTTTTGCTGATGGTCCATCTGTTACATCACCGTTTCCGATAACAGGTATGCTCACCGCTTCCTTTACCGCTTTAATAACGTCTAAATCTGCTTTTCCACTATAACCCTGCGCGCGTGTTCGTGCATGAACAGTAATTGCAGAAGCTCCCGCTGCTTCAATTTTTTTTGCAACTTCAACGGCATTGATTGAACGATTATCCCATCCGCTACGAATTTTCACAGTTACAGGCTTGGATACTTTTTTCACTATTTCTTTTACAATTTCATAAATTAAATCCGGATTTTTCATAAGTGATGCTCCGGCTTGTGCTTTTAATGCAACCTTAGGTACAGGACACCCCATGTTAATATCAATAATGTCACAATTCGAGTGCTCATCAATATACATAGCTGCTTCTACCATCGTATCTAAATCACTACCAAAAATTTGTTGAGCCATCGGTTTTTCTTCATCCGTCATATATAAAAGGCTTAAAGTTTTGTCGTTTTTAAAATGTAACCCTTTATCAGATACCATCTCTGCAAATACCAAACCAGCATTTAATTGTCTAGAAAGTGTCCGAAAAGCACTATTAGATACTCCGGCCATAGGTGCAAGCACAACTTTATTTTCTATTTTTAAATTTTTAATATAAAATGCCATAAAATCGACTCCATTTCGCATAACACATATTAACACAATTTACTAAGTTTTAATATCTATGTGTATTATTAACTGCCTTTTTAGACTACTTTAAGATAAAAATGTTAAAATATATGAGATAACAATAAAATGTGAGGTCACAACATGAAAGATTATACTTTAATAGCAACCGCCTATGATAAAATGGTGAGAATCTACGTATCTACATCTAAAAATTTAGTTGAAGAAGCTCGAAAAATTCATAGTACTTGGCCAACTGCAACTGCTGCATTAGGTCGTTTTTTAACTGTATCAGCAATGATGGGTCTAATGTACAAAGGCGATGAAAGACTAACATTAAGAATTGATGGCGATGGTCCAATCAAAAAAATGCTTGTCGAAGCTAACGCGCAAGGTGAAGTTCGAGCAACCATCGATAATCCCTATGTTTACTTAAAATACAATAATGGCAAACTAAACGTAGGTGCAGCCGTAGGTAACGGTCTGCTAAGTGTAACAAAAGATTTGCATATGAAAAACTTATTCACATCTTCATCAGAACTACAAACAGGTGAAATTGCAGAAGACTTTACGTATTACTTTGCATTAAGTGAACAAACACCATCTTCAGTAGGACTAGGCGTATTAGTTGATACCGATCAATCCGTCCTAGCAAGCGGCGGATACATCCTACAACTTATGCCTGGCTGTCCGGAAAAAACGATTGAAACAATTGAAAACATCATTAAAGATATTAAACCTGTTTCTACAATGTTAAATGAAAATATGACACCGGAAGATATTCTTCACTTATTGAGTAACGGTACAGAACAAATTTTAGACAAACGCGAGATTAAATACTATTGTAATAGTTCCAAAGAAAAGTTTAGAACCTCTTTAAAATCGCTTGACAAGGAAACTTTACAAGAAATTATAGATGAAGATGGTAAAGCAGAAATTATTTGTAACTTTTGTAATAAGAAATATGTTTTTGATAAAGAGGAACTCTTAGAAATATTAGCTAGTAAAGAAAAATAAGCAGGTAATAATCCCTGCTTATTTGTTATCTAATGACTTTAATACTTCTAAAACGTCTTTTAATGGTAGCCCTACAATTGTAAAGAAATCTCCTTTAAAATGATCTATAAGTTTTCCGCCTTCTCCTTGGATACCATAACTACCCGCTTTATCCATGGGTTCTTTTGTTTGAATGTATTCACGTATTTCTAAATCGCTATACTTTTTCATTGTCACTAACGCTTCAGAAATAATGACTTTTTTAACATCTTTTTTTAATATTGTAACACCGGTAATGACTTGATGTGTTTCGCCAGACAACATCTTTAGCATGCGAAATGCATCTTCTTCATCTTTTGGTTTGCCAAAAATCTCGTTTTCAAATATGACGACCGTATCTGCACCTATAATTGTGTCGTTAGGTCTTCTTTTTTGAACATCAAGCGCTTTTTGTAAACTTATAAGACTGACGAGTTCTTGTGGTTTTAGTTTAGAATCTACTTCTTCGTTAATTTCACTAGGAACAACTGTAAATTCAATCCCTGCATCTTCTAATAACTTAGCTCTTCTACTTGATTTGCTTGCGAGAATTATCATATAGACCACCATTTCCTTTTACTTCATATTATAACACAATTATATTTTATTCAATCAGCAACTTTCATATTATGATATAATATGTTTGAGGTTGATGATTGTGGAAAAAAGAATTAAGAAACTCATAGAAACAGCTTTGAATATCACACCTAACAACTCAATAATTGTTTCAGTAAGCGGCGGAATTGATTCTATGGCGCTCATTTTTTTATTGAATAGCCTAAAGTATCCATTAGTTGCCGTCCATTTTAATCATCAAACACGTGGACAATCGAATGTTGATGAAGAAAAACTTATTAAATCTTTTTGTAGCACAAATAACATACCACTACATATTGAAAAACTAACAATAACTGGCAAGAATTTTCAAGAAAAAGCTCGAAAACTACGCCTTAATCATTTGAAAAACTATGCAGATAAATACCACACGCCTTATATAGCAACGGCTCATCATCTAGATGATTTAGCTGAAACAATTTTAATGAAAATTACTCGTGGATCTAACCTTTTAGGTTATGCGGGATTTGACGTACTTTCAACTTATAACACATACACGTTTATGAAGCCTTTCATATACACATCAAAAGACGAAATCAAAACATATGTTTTCAAACACAAAATCCCATATCTCGATGATGTATCAAACTTTAGCGATAATTATCTTAGAAACCGCTATAGAAACACAATAATCCCACTAATGAAAAAAGAAAATCCAAATTTCTTAGAATCAATTATTGACTTTCATAAGCGTCAACTAGCCGTTTATAAAATCGTTCGAAACGAAAGTCTTGCTTATTTAAACGCAGACTATATTTTGGATATACCTTCTTTTTCAGAAAAAAACTCATTAGTTAAAGAAGATATACTCGCAATTACACTTGAACACTACGATTTACCTGTTTCTACAAAACGTTTATATCAAATGTTAAAAATCATTTCAAGTAATCGACCAAACCAAAAATTATATTTAAACAATCACTACTACTTTATAAAGGCCTATGATAAAGCTTATATAAAACACTTGGATGATTTGAAACAAGTTGCCTTCAAAGTCAAAGTTAGTGAGGGAACAACAATATTACCAAATATGGACGCTTTCACATTATTTTATGATGCAGACAACAATTCTAAACATTATACTAAATTATGTTATAATAAATTAGCGTTCCCACTTTATTTAAGAACGAGAAAATCAGATGATGTTTTGGCTTACCCCTACGGTCATAAAAAACTATCTCGACTACTGATTGATCGCAAAGTTCCAAAGGAACATCGCGAGAAAATTATCTTGTTGTGTGACGCAAACGATGAAATACTCTGGATTAAAGATTTATATTTAAACCAAACACTTGGAAATGATAACTGCTTATATCTAGAACTTGAAGGGGATAATTATGAAAAATGACATTATCGAAATCTTGTTAACTGAACAAGAAATAAACGAAATCGCAAATAAAATGGGTAAGCAAATAACCGAAGATTATAAGGATAAAGACTTACTATTAGTTGGATTATTAAAAGGTTGTGTACCTTTTATGGCAGATTTATCTCGAAATATTGATTTAAAACTTGATATTGCATACATGGCAGTAAGTAGCTACCATGGAGGTATTAATTCAAGCGGCGATATCAAAATTAAGATGGATTTAGATATGTCTGTTAAAGGCCGCAATGTCCTAATCGTTGAAGATATTGTGGATACTGCAAATACAATCGTTACCGTAACCGAGTTACTTATACATCGAGGTGCTAAATCAGTAAAAATCGCTACATTACTCGATAAACCAGCAGGAAGACAAAAAGTATATGTTCCTGCATATATCGGAAAAACAATTCCAAAAGCATTTGTTGTTGGATATGGACTTGATTACGATGAGAAATATCGAAATTTGCCATTTGTTGGCATCTTAGACCCCAAAGTATATATAAAATAAAGGAGTATAACATATGAGTCAAATGAGAAAACCAACGCCGGTGAAAAAAAGACCTGATTACTTAATGATGATTATCTCAGCGTTAATTATCTTAAGTGTATTCTTCTTCTTACAATCGGCACTTTCTGAAAAACCTGTAGAAACAAACTATTCTGAAATTAGTACAAATCTCCAATATATCGCTGAATATGAATTTGTTCATGTCGGTGGTGATAACGGTCCGTTAGTATACGCATCTGGTACATTTACAGAAAATGCACCTGACATGCTAACAAAAAATCGAAGAACATTTAAAATGACAATTTCCTTTGATCAAGCAATGACACTTAAGAATGCGCTTGATGCAGGCGGTCAAGCCAAAACTCGGATTGTTATTAAATCAAGTGTCAACTTCTGGTCAATTTTATTAAATATATTACCATTAGCTGTTGCAGTGTTCTTATTATTCGTAATTCTTAAAAATGCTGGCAACGCAAATAACAAAGCTTTTGACTTCGCTAAAAATCGCGCAAGATTAAATCGTGAAAAAGGTGTTACCTTCAACGATGTCGCTGGTGCAGATGAAGAAAAAGAAGAATTGGCAGAAATTATTGACTTCCTTAAAAATCCAAAGAAATACTCAGACATGGGCGCAAGAATTCCAAAAGGGGTACTACTTGTAGGTTCTCCTGGTACTGGTAAAACGTTACTTGCGAAAGCTGTTGCTGGTGAAGCAAGTGTTCCATTCTTTTCAATTTCTGGTTCAGACTTTGTTGAAATGTTCGTAGGGGTTGGTGCTTCCCGTGTTCGTGACTTATTTAAAGTTGCGAAAGAAAATTCACCATGTATTATTTTTATTGACGAAATTGATGCTGTAGGTCGCCAAAGAGGAGCAGGTTTAGGTGGCGGACACGATGAACGTGAACAAACACTTAACCAACTTCTTTTTGAAATGGATGGTTTTACTGCAAACTTAGGTATTATTATCATTGCCGCTACAAACCGCCCAGACGTTTTAGACCCAGCTTTATTAAGACCAGGTCGTTTCGATCGTCAAATTACAATTGACCTACCAGATGTTAGAGGTCGTGCAGCAATTTTACGTGTTCATGCACGTAATAAAAAGTTAGACCCAGCTGTTAACCTTGATCAACTATCACAACGCATTCCAGGATTCAGTGGTGCAGATATTGAAAACTTACTAAACGAAGCCGCATTACTTGCTGCTCGTGGAAACCGTACAGTTGTTACTGAAAAAGACCTTGATGAGGCGATGGACCGTGTCCGTATGGGACCAGCTAAAAAATCAAGAAAATACAGCGAACAAGAAAAACGTATTGTTGCATACCATGAAGCTGGACACGCAGTTATTGGAATTAAATTAGAACACGCGAATGTTGTTCAAAAAGTAACAATCATTCCACGAGGTAAAGCTGGTGGTTATAACTTAATGATTCCTGAAGAGGAAACATTCTTAGAAACAAAACAATCACTTCTTCACACAATTATCGGATATCTCGGTGGACGTGTTGCTGAAGAAATCGAATTCGATACTGTAACAACAGGTGCATATCACGACTTCCAAATGGCTACTCGTATTGCTCGTGCAATGGTAACTGAATATGGTATGAGTGATTTAGGACCAATTCAATATGAAAGCCGTGAAGGAAGTGTCTTTTTAGGTCGTGACTACATGAAAGAGAAAAACTTCTCAGACCAAGTGGCTCATGAAATTGATAAAGAAGTTCGAAAAATTATTAACGAATGCCTTGAAGAAGCACGTCGTGTTATTACTGAAAACAAAAAATTGTTAGATACTATTAGCGATTACTTAATTAAAGTTGAAACATTAACTAAAGCTGATATCGATGAAATTGTTGAAACTGGTCGCTTAAGAAGATACGATGATATGCAATCTGTTTCACAAACACTAACAAGCAATGAGGCTTGATAAGTATTTAAAACTGTCTCGTCTAATAAAAAGACGAACAGTTGCTAAAGAAGCCGCATTAAGTGATCGTATTTACGTAAATGAAAAATTATCAAAGCCTTCAACAACCGTTAAAGTTGGCGATATTTTAACGCTTTCGCTAGGTTTTAGAATCGTAAAGGTAAAAATTACTAGTTTAACACAGGTTAAAGATGACCTAATGTATGAACTTATTAGTGATGAAAAAAGAGAATCAAACGAATAAAAAAAGCGTTCATTGAAAAATGAACGCATTTTTTTATAGCTTGCTTATAACTTCACTTTCTTTATCTGTTAGTTGGAAATCAAAGATATCAATATTTTCCATTTGTCCTTCTTTTCTATGTGATTTAGGAAGGACAATCACGTTTCGATTTACTTGGTAATTTAAGATTACTTGTGCCCAAGTTTTGTTATACTTTTTACCTATTTTGTTTAAAACTTCCTTTTGTTCATCTGTTACTTTATTTAATGGGCTCCATGCTTCTACAACAACACCCAAATCTTGATTAAACTTTATAAATTCGTGTTGCCATTTACCTGGACAGGACAAAATTTGATTGATGGCTGGTTTTATACGGGCACGTGTCATTAAGAAGCCGAGTTGTTTTTCATTGAAATTTGATACACCAAGTGTTTTAATTTTACCTTGATCAACAAATAACTCAAGTTCTCTATAAACACTTAAAATTTCATCTAGATTTTCCCAAGGATGATGAATTAGCATAATATCAATATAATCCGTATTAAGCGCTTCTAAACTTTTAGTTACTGCATTATGAACTTCTTCTTTTGATAAATACCCTTTTCCACCAGGAATCTTTGTTGTAACGAAAAATTCAGTGCGGTCGATATTACTTTCTTTAAGTGCTTTACCAATCACAGCTTCGTTACGATAAGAAATTGCTGTATCTATTAACCGATAGCCTACATCTATCGCTATTCGTAACTCTTTCGTATCAAAATTAATTTCATTGTAATATTGGTTATCCACTTTACCAAATGTGTTCGTACCAATACCGACCATTGGAATTTCAATACCGTTATTTAATACTATTTTCCTCATATAAACCCCTCCCTTTCTTTCATTTTATCATAGATAAAACAAGTTATTGTGGTTATGTTCACACATTTTGTGAAAACTCAATGAATATTTTTATTCTTCGTTTTCATTTTAAATCTTATTATGATATAATAATTTTGCTTACGGAGGGATAATTTATGAACCTAGAAGAATTAAATGAACAAACATTAAATGAACAACAACAAATACGTCGTGAAAAGGCAGAAAAATTAAGAGAAAAAGGCATTGACCCTTTCGGATCTGCATACAAACGTACACACTTTATAAAAGATATCATTGCTGAATATGAATCTAAAACAAAAGAGGAACTTGAAGCGCTACAAGTTTTTGTAAAAGTTGCTGGTAGAATTATTTTAAAACGTGGCCAAGGTAAGGCTGGTTTTATTCACCTACAAGATAAAGAAGGAAAACTACAAGCATATGTTAGAATGGATGCAATCGGGGAAGAAGCTTATGAAATATTTAAAGCTTCAGACCTTGGAGATATTATTGGTATTGAAGGTGTTTTATTTAGAACAAACACAAACGAATTAACAATTAAAGTTAAAACCTATACGCATTTAACAAAAGCATTACGACCATTACCTGATAAATTCCATGGTTTACAAAATAAAGAGGAAGCACGTAGACGTCGTTATGTTGACTTAATCGTTAACGAACAATCGCGTTTCGTTGCATTAACTCGTCCGAAAATTATTCGTGCAATTCAAAGATTTTTCGACAGCCGCGGATTTGTTGAAGTCGAAACACCAGTGCTTCAGTCGATTCTTGGTGGTGCCGCAGCACGTCCTTTTGTTACACACCATAACAGTTTAGATATGGACTTCTACTTACGTATCGCAACTGAACTTCCATTAAAACGCTTATTAGTGGGTGGTTTGGAAGCTGTATACGAAATTGGTAGATTATTTAGAAACGAAGGCATGGATAGTAAACACAATCCAGAATTTACAACAATTGAAGCATACTTAGCATATTCTGATATGGAAGGCATGATGGATTTAATCGAAGACTGCTTATCTTTTGTTGCTAATGAAGTTTTAGGAACAGATACATTCATTTATAACGACCAAGAGATTTCATTCAAAAAACCATTCAAACGTATTCATATGGTTCAAGCAGTGAAAGACGCTTGTGGCGTGGACTTCTTTAAGGAATACACACTTGATGAAGCTCGTGCTCTTGCAAAAGAACACCATATTGAAATTGAAAAACACTATGCAATTGGGCACATCATTGAAGCATTCTTTGAACACTATGTCGAAGACACAATCATTCAACCTACAATGGTTTACGGACATCCAATTGAGATTAGCCCATTAGCTAAGAAAAATGCTAATGACCCAAGATTTACAGACCGTTTTGAATTATTTATCATGGGTTCAGAATATGCAAATGCATTCTCTGAATTAAATGATCCAATTGACCAATACAATCGCTTCTTAGATCAATTAAAAGAAAAAGATTTAGGAAATGATGAAGCAAACGAAATGGATCATGATTATGTTGAAGCGTTAGAATACGGTATGCCACCTGCCGGTGGTCTTGGATTAGGTATCGACCGTCTAGTTATGTTATTAACAAACACACCAAACATTAGAGACGTCATTCTTTTCCCACATAACCGTCATAGATAATCAAAAGGCACTCTTTGGAGTGCCTTATTTTTTTGTGAAAAATTCAATTGTTTCTTTTCTGTTTGTTACAAATGCAAATCCGCTATAAAAGATAAATCCCCAAATGACTGATGGTATGATAAACCAAACAACAGGGATATAGTTATTGTTTGGTCGTAAAAACTTTGGAACAAAAATATTAAAAATTGTCCCCACACCCATAAAGTTATCGGGTAGGCCAAAAACAAACGATGAGTTTCGGATATTTCGATCAAAGAAAATATCTCTACCAAAAAAATTATTCACATCATCTAACCAACCAATGCTTCTTAATAGAACTTCGTTTAAATAAACAATGGTCATCATTAATAATACCGTTATTGGCAAATAGATAACTCGTTTCATTTCCAACTTATGCATTTTAAAATAATACATTATAAATGGAATAATAAATAAAAGATAATGTACAACATAAAACCTAATCGTATCATAAGATATCAATGTCAGTTTATAACTTACAGGCATGCTGTCAAATAGGCCTAAAATGACTTCTGTTGGGTATAAGAACGCAGCAAGTCCACCAAGCATACCGACAATCATCATATAATCAATTGCAATTTTGTTTTTACTTATTAAGATGAATAAATAGGCAACTGCACCAAATGCACACACATTTTCCAAAGTTGATTTTCTCAAAATATTTGGAAAAACATGGGTGTTATAAGGAAAGAAAAAGATTTTCGTTACATGTAAGACTAGTGCAAGTCCTGCAAACACTAAAAGCACTTTGTAACGATATTCATTGTCCTTAGGCTTTAACCATTTTAATAAAACAATCGTTAGAACAATAAATACAGGTATATAGACTAAATAAAATTTCAAAGTTTCCATATTGTCACTTTATAAAAATAGAAATCAAATTCGATTTCTATTTAAACTCCTGATATAAATTATAGTTTATTGCTAGATCGCTATACTTCTTAAATTCAATGATGTATTCTTTTAACACCCTTATTTCTTCTAAAACTAAAATACGATATTCAATTTCAGCCTCACTTAAGGTCATTCCATCATTTATTTCATCAAAATTACTACTCGTTAATGAGAAAATAAATTTATCCGTTATAACATCTCCACCTTTATTATCAATAGAGAATGTTGGTTCATTACTCATACCATGCACACCATACACGTAGTCTGCGGATGAAATTGGTAAGTTGAATAAATCAATCATTGTGCGATATAGATCTGTTTGTCCACGAACAAGTGTTTGTTCACCTTTAATCAAACCTTCATTAAACGTTGAGCCATATTCTGGCTTTTCATCGCCTGGAACATAAAGGAATGCAATTGTTCTTAACAAGGTTCTTCTAAGTTCTGAGTTAGGCATCTTTATATCTAACTTATCGTTACCGTATAAAACATCTAAATCACCATTAGCAATACCACTTCCATGATCGCCATAGAATAGGTAGGCAGTTTTACCATGATTCATAAATTCACCAGATTCATCGACAAACATGCGGTAAAATAATTCATCATAGTAATCAATATACTTAATGTATCGCATCGTTTGTTCATCGATTTTACCTTTAAACTCGCTAAAGAGTAAATCTTTTTCTGGGTTTGAACCATTAGTTCCATTAATCGGATCATGCCAATAAGGAATATGAGGCATCATCGTAATCGGGAATAACATAAATGGTGTGTTGGTTGATTTTAAGTTCGTAATTTTTTCATTCATTTTAGCAAATAACGCACGGTCAGACACCCAGTTTCCTGCATCATGGTCAAATGCTTCATGAGTATAACCATCTTCCATAAATTCTTCTAATGCATAGTAAGCATCAAACCCAAACATATTCGGATGAACAACATCACGGTTATAAAAAACTTTTGTATCACCATGTATAGATTCCAAATGATAATTACTATCTTTTTGTTTAAGTAATTTAGGAATAGTTGTAAAATTAAAATCTGCATATGGGTTAGAATTGGTATTACCATATTCCCATGCAATATTCGATGTACCATTCGCGTTTAGTCCTGCAAGAACGGATACTTCGGCATCAAAGCTATTTCCAATACCTACGTTCGTATAAAAGTTTGAAAAGACATAAGATTCTTTTAATAACTCGTTTAAGTATTTGAAACGTTCATTTAAAACATCAATTTCTAATAAGAAATGGTTGAAGGTTTCTAAGTGTATCAATACAACATCATAACCTTCTAAAATGCCCGTTAAGTATTCGGACTCATCACGTTCAGCAACAAGCTTTCCTGTCAGGTTCTGTGCATCTTTAATTTGTGGACTAAATGTATAGGTACTATCATCTATAAAATTCACATAGGTTGACTTATTTTTATTAAATGAATCCAGCTTTGACTTTACATCATCTAATTTTGATTCATCGTATGCTTCTTTTACATCATAGCCTAACAACTCTAAAACGTGGTATTGATAAATTCCTAAGTTTTGTGCAGCAAATGTCGTTCTAGATGAATCTACCATCGGTGTCTTTTCCAATTGACTTTGGAAAACCGTAAATGTAGAAATAGACAATATAAACACAATGAGTAGGTGTGCCAAATGGCCTTTTAAGCCGATTTTTACTTCAAAAGCCATATTTGCTTTTTTATTTATAGATATAACAAACAATAATAATGCAATGAATGGAATAAACAAAATGATACGATAATATGTAATTAATTCTTTTAAGGATTCAAATAAAATGGTTGTTCCAACACCTGCGGTTGGGTTTTTAAAAATACTTAATGCTTTTATCGTAAATGCTGTGCCATAATAACGATGGAAAATGTTAATAGCAAACAACATACCATTTAATGCGAAGGTGAAAATAAGCAATACCAGCATACGCTTCTTTGCATCTTTTATAAAACTAACTAACCATACGATTGTTAATAAAAAGGCAAGATTACTAAAAAACGCGTTTAAAAAACCCCAAACGCTATAGTCAAACGGTACAATGTATCGATTAAGCGTTTGTGTAGTGACAATGAGTGGGTTAAAAATATTTAAGATTAAGAATAAAATGATAAATATCATGTAATACTTTATTTCGCGTCTCATAACTACTCCCTTATTACCTTATTATCATATAATAAGATATCTTAAAAGTCAAAAAAAAGTATGTTTTTCACATACTTTAATTTGTTAAATTATAAAATCTCATACTCATCAGCAATCTCTAAAAAAATATCGCTTATTGAATAGTAATCAATATTCAATTTTTTAAAAACTCGATAGGTTAATTCATCCAGTTCTTTAAAGTAATTTTCAGGTACTGCTTCTTTGTTTTGGATTAATTTAATAATGTCTTTATCAAACACCATGAGGCGGTCGATATCTGGATCAGCTTCTAATTCGTTATTTAGTAATTCTGTTTGAAAGTCAATCGCATTTAAGAATAAGTTCACTTCTTTTGCGTGTTTTTCTAGTTGTGATAACTCATTACCATAAACTTTATCTAAGATTTGTTTAATATCTTCAAGTTGATCTGCGATGTAATAAAAACCAGTTTTGAAGATATGATCTTCTTCTTCCGTATAGTTTGGATCATCAATGAGTTTATCATATAAAAAGTCAACGACATCTAAAATGTGTTTGAATCTAAATAAAATTGCAGACCCTGATTTTGACATTTGTTCTAATAATTCGCTATGCTCTAATTTCCAATTGGCATATTCATGATAAACTGTTTCGTCAATCATATAAATCCTCCTTGTTTAAAGGTACATGTCAATCATAGCATAACTCAACTTTAATACAATTATTATGCTTTATTTACTGAACCGAATAAAGTTAATTTTTCTCTTACAACATTCTTAATAGCTTCAACACCTGGAGCCAATAATTTTCTTGGGTCAAAGCCCTTAGATTGTAAGTCTTTACCTTCTTCGATGTATTTTCTAGTTGCTTCAGCAAATGCTAATTGACATTCTGTATTTACGTTAATTTTTGATACACCTAATGAGATTGCTTTTTTAATCATATCTTCAGGAATACCAGAACCACCGTGTAATACGAGTGGAATGTTGTTTGTAACTCGTTGTACTTCAGCAAGTACTTCAAAGTCTAAACCTTTCCAGTTAGCTGGATATTTACCATGGATATTACCAATACCAGCTGCAAACATATCAACGCCTGTTTCAGCGATTAAGCGGCATTCTTCTGGATCAGCGATTTCGCCTGCTCCAACAACACCATCTTCTTCACCACCAATAGAACCTACTTCTGCTTCTACAGAAACGCCAACACTGTGGCATTTAGCAACAACTTCTTTAGTTTTTGCTAAATTTTCTTCAAATGGATAGTGTGAACCGTCAAACATGATTGAAGTGAATCCTGCTTCTAAAGCTTTGAATGCTCCTTCATATGTACCATGGTCTAAGTGAACCGCGATTGGTTGTTGGATGTTATAGAAAGCATCCAATTCACGTACCATAGCCATTACATTACGGTAACCTCCCATATATTTAGCTGCACCTTCTGATACACCTAAGATCACTGGTGAGTTCAATTCTTTAACTACTTCTAAAACTGCTTTAATCCATTCTAGATTGTTAATATTGATTTGTGCAACGCCATAGCCCTCTTTATGAGCTTTTAACAACATATCTCTTGCAGATACTAATGCCATAAAATATTCCTCCTTATTAGTATTTAGATCTCTTATATTATACGCTTATTTTCATAATTTTACAACACTGAGCATAATTATGTTTAGTTAAACATTTTCGCTTTGCTTGTTTGTTTTCTTATGTTTTCTTGCTGCTTTTATAAAGTCTTTAAATAACGGATGTGGTTTTAATGGTCTTGATAAAAACTCTGGGTGAAATTGGCAAGCCACAAACCATGGATGATTTTTTATTTCAATCATTTCAACTAAATTATATTCGGTATTCATGCCTGAAATAACTAAGTCTGACGAAATAAATAAATCTAGGTAATCGTTATTAAGTTCATAACGATGACGATGTCTTTCTATAATTTCTTTTGTTTGATATGCTTTATAGGCAACAGTGTTGTGTTTTAACTCACATGCGTAGTTACCAAGTCTTAAAGTTCCACCAAGTCCATCTTTATTAAACTGTTGTTTTTCTAAAACAAAGAGTGGTACTTTCGCTTTTTCATTAAACTCTAAGCTGTCGGCATCTTTTAAATTTAATACATTTCTTGCATACTCGATAACTGCTAGTTGCATACCAAGACAAATACCAAAGAAAGGTAAGTTTTGCTCACGCGCATATTTGATTGCTGAAATTTTACCTTTAATACCGCGTTCACCAAAACCTCCCGGTACTAATACAGCATCACAGTCTTTTAATTTATCACTTACGTTAGAATCATTTACATACTCTGAATTAATCCACTTAATTTCAATTTTTGTATTATTTGCATATCCAGAATGTTTTAGCGCTTCGCTAACGGATAAATACGCATCATGAAGACTTACATATTTCCCCACTAAACCGATGGTCGTTACATTTTTTAAGTGTTTGATTTTATATACCAAGTCATCCCATGGTTTAATATCGGCTTCTTGTGTATGCTCATACTTAAAATGTTTTAATATGTAATTATCAATATTTTGTTTTTTTAAGTGACCGATAATTTCATAAATAACATCAACATCTAAAGCGGTAAAAACAGCTTCTTTATCAACATCACAAAATAAGGCGATTTTGTCTTTAACTGAATCTTCTATTTCATACTCACTTCTAAGTACGATGATATCGGGTTGAATACCAAGTGAACGCAACTCTTTTACAGAGTGTTGTGTAGGTTTAGTTTTTATTTCTTTCGCTGATTTTAAATACGGTAACAATGTGTTGTGGACATATAAAGTGTTCTCATAACCAAAGTCTCTTCTTGCTTGACGAATCGCTTCTAAAAAAGGAAGAGATTCAATGTCACCAACTGTACCACCAATCTCCGTAATAACCACATCAATGTTTGGGTCTTTAACAACGTCCACCAATTTCTTTTTAATTTGATTTGTTACATGTGGAATTACTTGAACAGTTTTTCCTTCATAATCGCCACGGCGTTCTTTATCTAAAACTTTTTGGTAGATTTTTCCCGCAGTAATTGATGAGTGTTTGTTTAAGTTTTCATCAATAAAACGTTCATAATGTCCAAGATCAAGATCGGTTTCTGCTCCATCTGCAGTAACATATACTTCCCCGTGTTGATATGGGCTCATCGTCCCTGGATCCACATTTAAATAAGGATCAAACTTTTGCATAAACACTTTCAAACCACGGGACTTTAAAAGTTGTCCAATCGCTGATGCTGTAATACCTTTTCCAAGTGAAGATACAACACCGCCCGTTACAAATATATATTTAGCCATAGCAATCTCCTTTCAAAATAAAAAACCTCCCGCTCGGGAGGTTTATAGGTGTGCCCTTTTTAATTATATCAAATGCTAAAACGTTAAACAAGATGAAAATCATCAAAACGCTTTCTTCATTTTGGATTCTTTATCTTGATACATGAGTTTATCGATATGTTCAATAAAATCGTCAAAGGATTTAAAACTCTCATTAAACAACGCGCCTTTGACTGAAAATGAAACGTCAAAGTCAAATGTTTTTAATGCGTTGATATCGTGTATTATTCTATAAAAATAATCATCAAAAAATTATATGTTTTATATTTATATTTTATCATTTTTTTAAAAAATAAATAGCACAAATAAAAAAAGCACAGTATAAACTGTGCCTTATAAATCTATTTATTACTGATCGTACATATCCTCATAGTCATCCATGATTTCATTATAATCGTCTTCATCATAATCATCATCGAATTCTACGTCTAGATCGTTATCCTTCTCATCGTCATCATCTGTCGAAACGATTGGTAACTCAACATCGATATATTCTTTTTCTTCAGCTTCTTCTTCGTCGATTTCTTCTTCAAGTTCTTCATCGATATCTACAACTTCTTCTTCATCGTCTAGAACGAATGCTTCAAAGTCTAAATCATCTTCTGTATCTTCTTCGATTTCTTCATGCTTAATGAATCGAGAACCATCTTCGTCCCAAAGCTCTAAATTGAAGGCTTTTAAGTCCCATAGGTCATCGCCGCAATAAACAAATTTACCACTTTGAGTCATGTCCATATATAGTTGCGTTAAGCGATCAATATTTGATAATTCAAATCCCTTAATTTCAGCTACACTAGAAAAAATGTCGTTAATGGACATTGGCCCTTTTGCTTCCATTATTAAATGTTCAGCAATATCAACCATTGCTAACTCTTGTAATTTTTGATCCATTTGTGCCTCCTAAAACCTTATATATTGTATATGAAGTTTTAATTTTTTGCAAGTTTTTACTATTTTTTTGATAAAAAGATGATAATTGCCGCTATAATTGCGATAACTAAAAACAATTTAATCATCTTTTTAGCGAATGTTATCGATCCAAGTATAACAATAATTAATAATAAGATAACCAATAACCATTTAAACAATTCATGTAATGGACTTACGTAAGTATCGTACAGTCTTAGGATATGTTCATCTAACTTTAATCCTTTTAAAACATCATCGATCTTTAACCAAATATTTACAAAAAATTCTTTCATAGTATACTCCTACTCAAAGGGTTTGCGGTTTTCCACCGCTTTACTTAAAGTCAACATGTCAGCATATTTAAAATCTGTACCTACAGGTAATCCATATGCTAACCTCGTGATTGTAAGTGGTTCACTTTGATATAATTGTTTTAAAAACTTAGCAGTCATTTCACCTTCAACTGTACTATTTGTAGCGATAATCATTTCTTTAAAGTTTTTAATTCTTAAACTTAATGAATCAATCGTTAAATCTTTATCGGTAATTCCTTTAGAAAAATCAATAAGTCCACCGAGTACGTGGTATTGTCCTCTATAGGTTCCCATTTTTTCCATCATGAACACATCTTTTGAGTCACTAACAACCATAAGAACATCTTGTTCTCTTGTAGGGTCCATAATGATTGGGCTAATTTCTTGATCCGTTAATACATGTGATACTTTACATGCTCTAAGTTCTTTTTTGAGTTTTATTAAGTCTTCACTAAAATTTAGGACATCTTCGTGTTCTAAATTGGTTGCGACAAAAACCGCTAATCTTTCAGCAGTTTTTTCACCGATACCTGGTAATTTTTGAAAGTCTTCGATGACTTTCTTTAAAATATCAGGATACATTAAAAACCAAACCCGCCTAAACCACCTGAAAATTGTTTCATTGTTTCTTCTGATTCTTTTTCAATTTGTTTTAAAGCGTCATTTGTTGCAAGTAATATTGCATCTTGTAACATTTCAACTTCTTCTAACATTTCAGGGTTGATTTTCACGTCAATCACTTGACGTGTACCTTGCATAATGATTGTTACACCGCTTGCTTTACCAAAGTATTCTTTTTGTTCTATAGCTTCTTGTGCTTCCATCATTTCTTTTTGCATTTTCTTTAATTTATTTAACATTCCTGGGTTCATCTTAATCCTCCACTATTACTTTATCACCAAAGTACTCTTTTGCGAGAGAAACAACCTCTGGTGTTTTATCTTTTTTTATTTTTGGTTGTTCATATAATTTAAAATCATGTTCGGGTATTGTTGGAAATTCAATACCTTGCTGGTATTGTTGTTTGTAGTGATTTAAAACATATTCCCAATCACTTTTTTGAATTGCATAATAATCATCAATTAGTTTTTGTTTATTATTTAAAATTTTAAATACTTGTTTTTTTAGTTCTTTTGACATGATTTGTTCACAAAATGACAAATCCTCGTAAACTATTAACATTTTATTTGATACAGCCACAAGTTGAGCTTGACTTAAAAGGTGCGCAGCAAGTTTTAATTCATCAATTGGATAATCCTTTAATGCTGCCCAGCCGTTATCTAAGATGAGGCGTTTTTCTTTATCACCGTTATTTAAAATTTCTTCGATTACTTTTGAAGTTACCAGTGGTTTTTTATCTTGAGGAATCAAAGTTTTTGTAGGCACTGGTATTTCTCTTGCTTGTGTTTTTAATTCTTGAATTTCTAGTTTTAAATTTTCAATTTCTGCATCATAATCAATTTGTTTTAACATATGATGATCAACCATCTTAATGAACGCAAGCTCAATATACATTCTTTTTTGATGTGTATATTTTAAATCATTTTGTAATTTATTCAAAATATCCAAATAAAAATATATTTTGTTAACATTAAAATGTTTTAATCGATCGTATTTTGGGTTTTTAACTGTCGTTTTTTTCTCTAAGAGTAAATCTCTAAGTGCACGAATTAAATCACTTGTAATACGACTTACTTCTTTTCCAGATTGGATAAGTTCAATAAGAATATTTAGCGCAACTTGAACTTGTTTTTTATCAAGTGCTTCAAGTATATCGATTAATGCATTTGTTGCGACACTCCCACTGACTTGGTGTACATCATCAAGCGTGATTGAGTTTCCAGCATATGAGATGATTTGGTCGAACAGACTTAATGCATCGCGCATACCTCCTTCAGCACTTACGGCAATCATTTGTTTAGCTTCATCATCTATGTTAATCGATTCTTTTTCTGAAATTTCAGATAATTTATCATAGATTTCATCAGTGTCTAAGTTTTTAAAATCGAAGCGTTGACATCGTGAAAGAATCGTCGCTGGTATTTTGTATGCTTCAGTTGTCGCTAAAATAAAGATAACATGTTTTGGTGGTTCTTCAAGCGTTTTAAGTAGCGCATTAAATGCACCTGTTGTGAGCATATGGACTTCATCAATGATATAAACTTTATATTTGCTTGCACCAGGCATGTACTTCACTTTATCACGAAGATCTCTAATTTCATCTACACCATTGTTTGATGCAGCATCGATTTCGATAACATCTGAAATATCGCCTTTATCGAGGCCCTTACAAATATCACATTCATTACACGGATTTCCCTCATGTGGATTCAAACAGTTGACCGCTTTAGCAAAAATCTTAGCGATACTTGTTTTACCTGTACCTCTTGGGCCGCTAAATAAATACGCATGGCCAATTTTATTGTGTGTTATTGAGTTTTGTAATGTTTTTATAATAACTTTTTGACCAGCAACTTCGCTAAATGTTTTTGGTCGATAAGTTCGATATAACGCTACGTAAGCCATACGCTCTCTCCTTTTGAATAAAGTCTATTTATGATTATATCATAAAATAGCTGTTTGTTATTTTCCAAGACAAAACTTAGAAAATAATGTGTCTAAAAGTTCATCTTGATAGCGAACACCAATAATATCACCTAGAGATTGCCATGCATTTGTTAAATCAATGGCGTAAATATCCACAGGCATATCAAGATTAATAGATTCTAATACATTTTCTAACGATTTGATTGCGTCATTGACTTTAGCTATATGTCTTGTGTTGGATAAGTAATTAAAGTCGCGCTCCTCTAGATTTGTTAACGATAATACTTCTAAAATTTTTGCCTCTAGTTCTCTAAAGCCTTGCTTTTGTAACGCTGATATTTTAATACCTGCTACATCAATTTGTGATTCAAGGTCATCTTTATTTAAAATAACGACACTTGGTTTTTTCTTAGCAGCTTCTAATAAACGATAATCAATTTCATCAAGTGGTCTACTTTGGTCTAAAACAACAAGTACTAATTGTGCTTTATCAAGCGCTTTAAGTGAGCGCTCAACACCTATTTTTTCAATCACATCATCAGTATCGCGAATACCGGCAGTATCGATCAATTTTAAAGTGATTCCGCCAAGATTAAGTTCCGCTTCAATTGTATCTCGCGTTGTTCCGGCAATATCGGTTACAATTGCTTTATCTTCATTTAATAAAGCATTTAATAAACTGCTCTTACCCACATTTGGTTTTCCAATAATCGCAGTACTTATGCCATCACGAATTAATTGGTTTTGGTAACTGTGTTCCAATAAATACTTCATGTCTTTTAAAATTTCCAGTGTTGCTGGATAAATAATCTCTTTACTCATAACAACTGCATCATCATACTCAGGGTAATCAATGTTAACTTCGATTTGAGCGATGACATTAACGAGTTTATCTCGTAAGTTTTTTATTAATTTGGAAGTTTCTTGAGTTAAACCAAGACTTGCAATTTTTAAAGCATTTATGTTTTTAGCATGAATAACATCCATAATCGCTTCTGCTTGTACGAGGTCGATACGACCATTTAAATATGCACGCTCACTAAACTCCCCTGGACGAGCTAGGCGCATATCTAGTTTCAAAAGTCTTTCTAAAACTTTTTGGGTAAGTAACATCCCACCATGAATCGATATTTCGACCATATCTTCACGTGTAAATGTTTTAGGGGCTCTTAAAACGGATACCATAACTTCATCTAAAAATGTACCATCTTCGTTCAATAAATGGCCATAGTGTACAGTATGTGATTTAGCCTTCTCTAAATTTTTACCTTTAAAAATTTTATTCACTTCTTTAATTGCATCATTTCCGCTTACACGGATAAGTGCGAGCGCACCAGTACCAACAGGCGTTGATACAGCACATATTGTATCAGTTATCATTAGTCATGGTCCTCAACGGCTTGACTTTGTTTCTTAAACGGATTAATTCCACGGTTAATATCTCTGATTGCTATAAATAATACAAAGAATAAGCCCATAAGTGTTCCTAAAACAATGTAGCCGCTTCCTAAAATTAAACCATTCATGGCTACCGTCCAAACGGTTGCTGCTGTTGTAATACCACGAACAACATCTCTTGCTTGGTCTTTAATAATAACACCGGCTCCAATAAAACCAACCCCAGTAATAACTTGTGCAATAAGTCTTTGATTTTCTGGGTCCGTTGCTATACCGGTTGTTTGCAAAACAATCTGTTGTTCATGCATGAATCTTTGTAAAATTGCTATACCACACGCAGCAGCAGCTACTAAGATGTGTGATGAAATACCTGCTGATTTTCCGACGTTTTGTCTTTCAAGCCCGATAAAACCTGAAATTAAAAACGTAATAAATAGTGGTAAAGCTATTTTAAGTAATATATCTATTAAAGTTAAGTGTGAGTCTAAGATCACTTTTCTTCACTCCCTTTTTTATTATAAATATCAACAAATGAATACTTAATACCGTCTTTTTGGTAACCGAATAATGCATCTATATTGACATTTTTTGTTGCAGCAAAGATATTTTTTTCTATATCCGGGTTAATTTTATTTAAATGTTTGATTAGTTCTTTAATCTCGCGCCGTTTAGATGCTGTTTTTAATGCCGCAACCGTGCATCCACAATTCATTGTTTGTAGACCGCTTCTTTTTGTAAAGCGAACAATATCTTTTTCTTTTATTAATACCATTGGACGAATAAGTTCCATATCAGGATAATTTTCGGCTGTAACTTTTGGTACCATTGTTTTGTATTCACCACCATAAAATAGTGATAATAATGATGTTTCAATGACATCATCGAAATGATGACCTAGTGCTAATTTATTGCATCCATATTTTTTAGCCATTGCGTATAAAAACCCACGACGCATTCGAGCACACAAGTAACATGGATGCTCTTTAGCGATTTTTTCAACCACATCAAAAATGTGTGAATCTTCAATAATAACCGGAATATTTAAATACTCACAGTTTTCTTTTAATTTATTCAAGTTTGCTGGATGAAATCCAGGATTCATTGTAATAAACACAAGTTCAAACGGTATTTTATTGTGTCTTTTTAACGTTTGAAATAATTTTGCAAGTAACAATGAGTCTTTACCACCAGATATCGCTACGGCAACCTTATCGTTTGGTTTAAGTAGTTCATATTCTGTAATGGCTTTAACGAATGGCTTAAAGATATCCTTTCTATACGTTGTTTCAATACTTCTTTCGATATCTAAAAGGGGAAGTTTATCCCCAGTAGCTATAACGCCTTCACAAATCTCAAGCATTTTTTATTGTCTCTTCAATGTCCTTTATTAAGAATGGTAGTTCGTCCCAACTGTATAGTGTTGCTCCACTCGCTTTAGCATGACCGCCTCCGCGATACTTATTAGCAACCTTATCAATATTTGGACCGTTTGAACGAATTCTAACACGAATTTCATCAGTATTTGGATATTCGATAAATAATGCCCATACTGGATATCCTTCGATGCCACCTAGCAATGAAACCATTGCAGCGCCTTCTTCAGTTGTAACATTGAATTTATCGAAATCTTCTTGTTTGACAATTGCATAAATAAATCCACCTGGAGTTGTAACGATGTTTTGATAAATATGACCTTTAAATCTTAAGACATCTAAGGATTCTTTAGATAATTGTTGGTCGATATATTCAACATCTACGCCCTTGCTTAGTAACATACCTGCAATTTGGTGTGTTAATTGACTGACACCACGGAAACGGAATCTACCTGTATCGGTAACAATACCCGTATACATTGCGATTGCACCTGCTTTTGATAAAGACAGTTTATCTTTAAATCTTAAGTAGAAATACGCAATCATTTGTGCACATGATGGGAAGTTTGTATCTACCCATCTCAAATCACCATAGTTATCCACTGGAATGTGATGGTCAATTTTAATAACTTCTTTTGCTAATTTGTATCTTGGATCACTAATGCGTGATTCAACAGCTGTATCAACAACAATTGCAAGTGCTCCGTTATAAACATCATCAGCAATTGTATCCATTTTTCCAACAAAGTCTACAAATTGTGAAGTTTCACCAACTACATAAATTCGTTTGTTTGGAAATGAATTCACTAAGATATCTTTTAAACCAAATTGTGCACCATAGCAGTCTCCATCAGGTCTTTTGTGTCCATGAATAATAATTGTTTCATACGCTTTAATTTTATTTAAGATTCTTTCCATTCTTTTGCTCTCCTATCTAAGTCCTCTAAGACTTGTTCAACTTCTTCGAATGAAGTTAGTGATGCGCCACACGCAAAATCGTGTCCACCACCGCCATATTTTTTAGCAATGTCAACGATGACAATGCCTCTTGCTCTAAACTCACAAATAACTTTGTTGTTTGTTTTGTCTTCTGTGAAACTAGCCCAAATTGGTATTTCTTTAATACCTGCCATTAAGTTCACCATGCCACGAGATACGCCTTGAACATCTAATCCACTTTTTAAAATCATTTCATGTGTGTTCTTTCTGTATGCAACGCCGTTAGGTGTTGTTTCAAATTCAGAAAACATGAGTTTAATTTGTTTTTTTGCAAGCGATTCTGTATATAAGTAATCATAGAATCCTGTAATGTCTGGATTAAACTCATTAATAAAACTTGCTGCTGCAAAAGTTCGTGCTGCATTTAAGTTTGATATGTACATAAAGCGATTTGTATCTGTAACCATTCCACCATAAAGGTATGTTGCTGCTGTGCTTGATGGAACAAATTTCCATTTTTGAATAAGTTCAACAATGAGCATTGCTGCAGAACTAGCTTGTGGGTCATGATAAAAATAGGATACGTTTGGCAAGTTTGTATCGTTTTTATGGTGGTCAATGACAATAACCTCGCGTGCAAGTTCATAACGTTTATCACTCACCATATAGTCTACTGCAACATCAACAACGATAGATAATGCGTCTTTAAATGTATCATCTTCAATCATATCCATTACAGCATGATACGACATATCATTGATATCGCCTACCATATAAATTTTCTTTTGTGGAAAAGTATCTTTCAACACATGGTACAGTCCCACTTGTGAACCAATAGCATCCATATCAGGTCTTTCGTGACGATGAATAATAATCGTATCGTATGATTTAATTTTTTCTAATATTTGTTTTTCCATATATACATCCTCATTTTTTATACATGGTATATTATACCATGTTTAGCCCTATATGTAAAAGGTAAAAACCGATAATAAAGGGCTGTCAAACAGCCCTTTTATAATTATTTGATTATTTGTTTATCATAACCGAAATCTGCGCACTTCATCGATTGTAAGTACGTATTTTACGACTACTTTAGCTTTTGGTTGAACGATGCGTGCTTCATCAACTTCTACAAAGTATTCATAGACTGGTTCAAACAAATCCTCATGGTCAATAAATGGGTTTCGGTTACCTTGTTCTTGATAGATAACTTCATTACGATTGCGTTCAAACTCATCGACTGGATCTTCTATATGCCATTCAAGTAAAATACTTAACATACCTGCGTAAGCACCTTCAACTGTATAGTTTGTAGATGAATCATTTCCAAGAAGTGTTTCATTATCTGTTAGTTTTAAGAAATCATATCTAACAGCCATGTAAAGCAATATTCTTGCTACATCTCCTTTATCTTTATCGCTTGGATAGAAGCCTTCTGCTCCTACTGTTTTTGCTGATCCAATACCAGCAACAAAGTATCTATTTGAACGCGTCTGATTGATACCGTCAATCGCTCTTAAGTTATGAAGGTCCGAACCTTGATTTCTAGAACTATTATTTACTGTTGATATTCCAAGCTTAGAGTTTGGCCAAACGTGCTCGCGTTGCCAGGCACCATCGCCTTTTCCTATCCAGGATGTTGCAATCTTCGATTGATTGTACATACCGCGAATACTATTATTGTTATCGTATGGGTCTAAATCTGAATCTTCAAGTACATATCGTGCATCACCATAAGATACCGATATAAATCCTGTAGATATAATTGTACGAAGTTTTAATACTAGAGCCTCTCCAGTTAAGCCTTCAATACCAGTATAATACGGTAAATACTCACCTGGTTCTGGACCTGGATTATCAGGATCGTTTATAACTTCAATTGTAAAGTAAATATATTTCTCATTACCGTATGCATCTTTTGCATAATACCAAACATTTTGAGAGGTTGGGTACATAAACTTAATTGTTTCACGTGATTTAATAACCGTAATTTCATCACCTTTAAAATCATGGGCTATAGCATCCGGCAATGTATATTCTTCATTAATTAAGATGCTTTCTTTTACTTCTTCTAAAACCTCAATTGTTATATCTAAGTTTGTACCTTCTTCAAAGACATACACTTTAATAATAAATTGTGTCGTTCCTATTTCGTTTGTCGCTTCATAAATAATTTCGTATGCACCTGGAACGTCAGTATTCAAATCTGTTTCATACGTTGCTACCATTGTTTGTTCGAAATTATCAACAGCAAACAATGTCGGTATAATAAATTCGCTACCTTCGATCATTGAGTATGTATCTTTATCTTCAACTTCAAAAATTGGAAGTGAATTGGACTTTGGTTCTTTTTCTTCAATAGTAATACGAACTTCTTTAATATGAATTTGTGTGTTTGTTTGATGCACATTTTTAATGCTAAATGTTTGAATATTTAAATCATTAAACGTAATATTACCAGCTTGCAACTCGCTTTTTGTCTTATTTATTTCTTGTGCATCTAAAGTGAATTTAGCATCTGCAACTTCTGTATCAAAAATAAATTCAACTTTGGTTATCTTATATGTATTATCGATTGAAACCGTTAAAGTTGTTCCGCCACTTGTTTGATATAGTCTAATTTGACCAGAAGTGTTTAATCCGGCATAGATAGAGCCAGTTAATGTACTTGTTACATTAAATAAATTTGCATCTAAACCAACAATTTCAGCATTATTTCCTGGAGTCATGTTTGTTGTCGTACCACCAGGGTACTTCATAATGACTGTCGATTTATCAGCTTCAATGATTCTTGCAAGAACAGTAATTTCAAATGTTTTTAAAGCTGTTTCTTCTCCATCAGACACTGTAAGTGTTAACGTAACATCAGTATCTATAGTGTCGCGAATAACATAACCTATATTGTCATGAATTTGTACTGCAAAACTATTAGATGTCCAAGTGACTTCAATTCCTGCCATGTATGTATTTTGTAATATTAAATCTTTTGTAACAGATGCGCTGTGGTCATCTTGTTCATACTGAATACTAATTTCGTCAATAATATCATCAACTGTGACTTCTGTACCAATTACTTTAATAATAAACGTTTTTGTATGTGTTTGACCACCCATGATAATTCCTGCAGTTATGCGAACTGTTGTTGTTTCTTCTTGTCGTGTAACGATAGCTATATCGTTACTAATTTCAACGATTGAATTATCTGAATTCCATATAATATCTACAAATCTTATTATTGGTGCTTTTAATGTAATATTTCCAGTTACGGTATCTTTTGTATCACCACTTGTAAAAATCAGATCTACTTCATCAACAACAATGTTAATATCCATAGGTGCTCCTGCTTTAACAGTGACGGCGAAAGTCTTAGTTACAGTGATTTCATTTAATGAAATTTTTGCAGCCAAGACAACTACTACATCCTCAATGAATCTGGTTACAATTGCGTTATTTTCATCTATAGAAATCGCTAAATCTGATGACAACCATTCAATCGAAGTATTATAAAGGCCTTCCACTGGTAGTTCAAAGTTACTAGTAATATCTAATTCATCTAAAGTTAACGCATCTTTTGCTTTATTAACCTTTTCTTCATCAGTTAGATTAACAATTTCTTTCGCTTCAACAATAATTGAAAATGTCTTAGTCGTTGAAAGATTACCCAAGGTTATCGTAGCCGTTAATACCACTGTAACATCTTCATCACCTTGAGTAACTGTAGCGTTTTTACCATTGATTTCAATTGCTTCGTTATTTGAAGACCAAGTAATTGTTGTACTATTTAAACCTTCTAAAGGTAATTCAAAATCTGCGGTAACTTCTTCTTCATCAATAGTTAATGCTTCTTTTGCTTCATCTACTTTTTCTTGATCCGTAGGAAGCTGAGTTTCTTCAGTTTTAACTACAACTGAGAACGTTTTAGTTGTTGTAAGTTCACCTAATGTAATTGTAGCAGTTAGTGTAACTGTTACGTCTTCTGTACCGCGAGTAACGATAGCGTCAGCGCCATCGATTTCAATTGCTTCGTTATTTGAAGACCAAGTAACCGTGGTGTTATTTAAACCTGTTAGTGGTAATTCAAAGTTTTCTATTACATTTGTTTGTGTAATTGATAATGCGGCTTTAGCAACATCAAGTTTTTCCTGATCTGTTGGCTGTGTCGCATCTTGTGCTTTAACGATAACTGTAAAGTCCGCCTTCGCTTCTTTGCTATCTTTAGATACAGTGATCGTTAATATAACTGTTGCATCTGATGAAGTCCTTGTTACAACACCTTTATTACCTTCAATTTTAATAGCTGCATGATTACTTGTCCAAGAAACAGTCACTCCATTAATGGCTGCATTTGGTAATGTAATATCTTGAGTTATTGAGTCTTTTGTATCATTTCCTGAATATTGAATAGAGATTGAGTCAAGAATTTCTTCCAAATCAACTTCAACGACAAGAGCTTTTACAGTTAACGTAAATGTTTTTTCTTTAAACTCAAGTGTTGTTGCTACCCTTACAGTGATTGTCACGTCAACATCGTAATCCAATCGAGTTACAATGCCTTTGTTACCTTCAATTTTTATCGCTTCATTATTTGAAGACCATGTAATTGTGTAATTTTTATGTGCCTCATTTTTAAATGTAATGTCTTGTGTTACTGAATTCTCAGAATCACCAGTTGCATATGTAATTTCAAGTTTACTTAAAATTTCATCATGTTCTCTTGGAATTGCACAACTTACGATAACTAGTAGTGAGACAATCAATATTAAACTTTGCATTATTTTCTTCATGTTTTCCCTCCCCATTAATAATTCAAAAAAGTCTATTGCATTGTCATTATATCATGAATAAAAGTAAAAAATATATGTGTTACTTGATGAGTTTTAGATTATGCAAATATGAATAAAAAACAAAACTAGGTTTGTGCGTTTTAATCACAAACCTAGTTTTACATTTAATAGCCTGATAGGGCTATTTTTATTTAATTAAAAACTAATTGAGCAAGTTCCGGATGATCAATAAAAGGATTTCTGTTTCCTTGCATATCATGGATAACATTGTTTCGATTTCTTTCAAAATCATCAACTGGATCTTTTAAGTGCCACTCTAAAAACATTTCTTTTGAACCAATAGCTGATCCGAAATTTAATTGTGGATATCTAACAATCATGAACATAATAATTCTCGCAACATCACCTATATGTTCATCGCCTGGATACCATCCTCCACTAACTCTTCCGTATGAACCTGTACCTCTTGCGAATGGATCATTGCCTCTGCTACTATTTGTTCCAACATCTGATGCTCTTAAATTGTGTGATTCACCTTTTGGTGCATCACTTAATTTTGAATCTGGCCACACATGCTCTCTATTCCATGTTGCAGCATTGTCCCATTTTGCATGTGTTTCTTTGCTATCATAAATTAAATAGAGTTTTCCATTAGGCTTAACATCGGATTTCACCAATACTTCTTTTACTTTTTCATAGGATGTAGCGGTAACTGAGATAATTCGATTTAATTCATTTTTCAAATTTGTTCCAGTTAATCCCTCAACACCTTGATAGTATGGTAGATATTCACCTGGTTCAGGGTAGCCAACATTTGGATTTTTAATGACCGTTAGTGTAAATTTTATTTCCTTGTAATTACCAAATGAATCAACAGCATAATAAGTTATCTCTATAGATCCTTCATTTTTTATGTTAAGTACTTTGTTTGGTGTTATATAAACATCGAGTTGATTACCTATAAAATCATAAGCTGTCGCGTTGGGTAATGTAATGTTTTCGTTTGTATAAATAGATTCTGGTACTTCTTCTTGAATAATAATTGTAATTCCAGTATCTGTGTTTTCATCAATGACATATACGGTAATTTTTAACTCACTTGTACCTACTTCATTTGTAGCTGTATAGAAAATTTCATATACGCCAGCTACATTTGTATTTAAATCTGTTGTGTGTGTTACTGCAATGTCTTGTTTAAATGCATCTGTTGCAGTAACTGTTGGAATTGTAAATGAATCCCCTACAGAGATAGAATACACCTCCTGAGAAGGAGGTGTAAACATTGGTTTTGTATTTTGTTTAGGCTCTGAGGGGGTTATGCCTGGGGGGCGATTTCGATAATCATGCCCGCTAATCTAAATTGTGTTTTATCTGATGTAGTGTTTTGAATATTAAATTCTTTATTATTAACACCAACATAATCAGCGTAATTAAATACAAATTCTTCACTACCCATACTACTATTTGCAGTAACTTTGTTCATAAATATTGCTGTACCAGACTTAGCGGTTATTGATCCCGCGGTTTGTCCAGTTGTTGGGAAAATTAATACAATTGAAATAATAACATAACCTTCTTTAGCAGTAACAACTAATGAATTACCATTACCACCTGAAGGAGCACCGTAGAATCTTACTGCTGTACCATTTGAATAAAACAACGGACCATCTGTAGATGATGAATTCTTATTTGATGTTAATGTAAAATATTCTGACCCATCAACATCGAAGTGTTCAGCAGAAACTTTAGATGCATTACCAGCAGCTGAAAAATTAGAAGTAAACTTAATTGTTGAAGGTGCGATAACTTCCTCCCATTTAGCAACTAAAATAATATCTTCTTCAATTACAGTATCAAAATTAAAATCAATGCCTTCTAATTGCCATGCAACAAACTCGAAGCCTTCTTTTACTGGA